>JAZRYS010000215.1:0-31676 GCA_045600865.1 Candidatus Aphodosoma sp. | reverse complement strand
GTTCGCCTGACAGAAATCAGACACCCTTATCTGCCGGTTGCTCTTGAATTGGCGGATAAGGAACTCTTTTTCAAGAGGATTTAAATGCTTTGCCATAAAAAGTCTCCTTTACGGTAAAATGGTACGGACTCGCCGCTCACTGTCTTAGCGGTTGGAGCTTACGTTCGGAGCAAGCTCCTCACTCCTGCTCCAACCGCTAAGACAGTGCAAAGATAATGCTTTTATCTCATTCTGACAAGTTTTTCCGTTTTTTTTTCTACCATTTGTGTCTACTTTTCGTGAGTCAACATGACCAAGAAATTGTAGAGACGCAGATCCTTCGCTATGCCTTCGCTGTGCCTTCGCTATGCCTCTGCTATTTAGCAGAGAAATAGCAGACATTTAGCAGAGAAATAGCAGAGGCACAAAAAAGGCAATTCAGAGGATTTCTCTGCTCTGAGCAGCCCTCTGACTTCAATTTCACGCAGAATACGTGTGTCTGTTTCACGCAGAATACGCAGAATACGCAGAAAAGAAATTCCCATAATTCTGCGTATTCTGCGTGAGATAAAAAACTATTCTGCGTGAGAAAACAGGGACCAGAGCAGAACAGTGGTATCTGAGAAGATTACCGAAACTACCAACCGCAAGACTTCCGGTCTGAGGTCATCTGAGGGTCTAAAATGAATGCAGATAACATTTGATGGTTTGGCCTTTCACCATGAAGTCTTGCTGAAATTCAGTTTTATTGCCATAATCAATCAAACTCACTCTTGGATTCACTTTTCGATTGATATATCTTTTTGCCAAGATAGGCAGATGGGATTTCGAAGAGGGCGATGATGCCTTTCAATATGAATGTGGTGAGTGACAGTTCAAAACAGGCACGGAGAGAGAAAAGTCCGTAGAAGGCAGCAAAAGTGAAAATGAAACTGTCGATAAGCTGTGATGTGAAGGTTGACACTCCTGAGCGCAACCATATATGAGTGGTATGTTTAGAGACAAGAGCATAGAGCCTGGTGTTGAGCAGGTTGCAGAGGAGCATCGAGACAAGGCTTGCAGCCGCCACACGAGGGACTACATCAAAGACCGTCTTCAACGCAGGAGCGGCAAAGTCGTATTCGTTAGGGGTGAAGAGAAGTGCAAGGCGCACAAGCACTATGGCAGCAAAAAGCGAGCAGAAGCCAAGCCATACCGCACGACGTCCCTCGCGCTCGCCCCAGTTCTCGGAGAGAATGTCGGTTGCAAGGTTGATTGTGCAATAGACCACATTGCCCAGGGTTACGGCCATACCAAAGAGGTCAACGCACTCTATGACCTCGATGTTTGCAACGACGACAGCAAAAGCCACCCATGCGTAAAGGCCAGCCTTGCCAAAGAGGCGAAAGAAGCCCAAGGCAAGGCCGTAGCCTATGACAATACTTATGAAAAAAAGTATGTCATTGCTCATCTGATGCTGAATTGTCAGGTTCTTCTTCTGTCAAAGGAATACGCGTCAATGCCTTCTCGTTACGCATGGTGAGAAGCAAGTCGTCGCTCTCATTGAGCACATCAAGATTGTAGCGGTTAGCAGGCTTGCCGGAATCTTCTTTCAGTTTTGCCGCTCTCTTTTCGTCTTCAATTCTCTTGTACTCATCCATGTACTCTTCAGGACATATCTTGCCACTGCCTGCGGCAAGGATAGTGACACGCACCTCATCGCCAAGAGAGTTGTCGTAAGTAAAGCCTGGTTTGACCCATATATCGTCGCGTTGAGTCATCTCGTTCATAAACTTGGTGACCTCGTTGATTTCCATGACAGTTATCTCAGATTCGCCAGAGCAGTAGAAATTGAGTATCACCTTGCGAGAGTCCATTATGTTGTCGGTGCTGACAAGATTGCTGTTGAGAGCATCCTTGATTGCATTGTAAACACGATTCGTGCCAGTGGCGAAACCTGTGCTTATGACCGTCTTATGGCCATCGGTAAGACATTTCTTGACATCGTTGAAATCGACCTGCACATAACCGTCGATATTGACTATGTCGGCAATGCTCTTGGCGGCATTCGTGAGGACGTTGTCTGCCTCCTTGAAGGCACGGCTCATGGTGGTGCAATCCTTGAACGTAGTGAGTCGCTCGTTGTTGACCACGATGAGAGCATCAACATTGTTGTTGAGTTCAGAGATACCCTTCAGGGCAGCACGGAGTTTTGCCGGCATCTCGAAAGCGAAAGGAAGGGTTACTATGCCGACAGTAAGTATTCCCAGTTCACGGGCCACCTTTGCCACGACAGGAGAAGCACCAGTACCTGTTCCACCACCCATACCTGCCGTAAGAAATATCATCTGCGTGCCATCATCCAGTGCCGCCCTTATCTCGTCCACACCTTTTTCGGCAGCCTCGCGTCCTTTTTCAGGGTCATTACCTGCACCAAGGCCACCAAGCACCACGCGGTGAGAAAAAGGCATGTGGCTGAGTGAATGCGCATCAGTGTTGATGGCAAGATACGAAACGCCGTCTATGCCTTCGTTATACATGTTAGCGACTGCATTGCCGCCACCTCCGCCAACACCTACAATCTTGATTATAGTGTCGTTTGAGGCACCTTCTTTATAATTATCCACCAAACTTTTCATAGCATACAGTGTTTAAAGTGTATCATCTTCTGTAAGTTGTTTTATCGCTTTGCCAAACCTGTCAAAGAGAGACGGTCCTTTTAACTTGTCCGGATTCTTGCCATTAGGATGTATCACCGGGTCCGGGGTAACGTGAATTTCATCTATCCTCTGAATGACCTTTTGCTCCACACAGTTTTCGGACGCAAGCTTAATGAGTCCGACGAGAGGGATATAGTCAGCATCGCCTGAATACCTGTCGTCTGTCATGACATCCATTATGTCGCCACAGCGGCAAGCGACGTCCCTGCCAGGGACAAGGCTTTCCTCGACATATTTAATGAAACCGAGTTTGTCGGCAATAGAGCCTGTGAATACTATGTGCTTGATGAGAGAATCGAAATCCTGCACCTGCGCACGAAGCCATTCATTGGCGATGTTGAATATCTCAGATATACGGCTCTCGGCAGCATAACGCAAACGTTCTATTGTTTCCGAGTCGAGTGGACGTTTGCCTGTACCGTCGGACATCTTGATGTCGGCACCGCCAGATACAAAATCCCAGTTCTCATACACAACGTGCCAGAAATTTGACTTAAAACAGCCGTGGCACATATCATGGACAACATCCTCCTCGCCAAAAGGAACGACACAAGAGGCAATCACCTGGTCATCACGATAAGCAGTGAAAAGCGTCGTTGCGCCACAGAAATGGACAGAGAGCACACCCTCCAGACGTTCCTCTTCCTTAGTGACTGCTGATGCCACGACAACTCCGGCAGGCATCACGCCAAGCAAGGAGATTTCAGGATCCCTGGAAGGCATGAGAGCCTTGTAATCTGTTGAAAAACGTTTATTGACAACTACTGCTATGGTATTTGCCTTGATTTTTTTCGCAACGGCACCTTTTGCATAACGGGTATTGACACCGTCGAGTTCAAAGCCATTGTCGTATAGAGCCAACACATCACCGAAAGTAGAAGCCTCTGCATTGGCAATACGGCGGACCTCATATATATCCGAGTCTTCGACATAACGACGGGTGTCGAGCACCTTTTCGCCAGAAGTACGTATGCTTCTCATGGAGCGTGGCATAATTCCCAGGTAAAGGCCACGGACGGAATATGTGTCTTGCAATGTCGTCGTGAGTCTGTTGGCAATCAATTTAGAGAGCGAAGAAACCATATTGCGGTTATCCTCGTTAAGCGCAATGACACCATTTACCACTGAGCCTGCACTGAGGCCAGTGCGGCGTTCCACTGCAAGCGGAGTGACATACCCTCCTGAATTTCTCGTTCCTGCCATCATGACGGCCCTGTTGCCATCAAACCAACAGGCCACATAGATTTCGTTTTCCATAATATATCGTACAATTTATTTATTATCATTTGCAGACAACCTGACCGTAATAGTCGAGGTTGATTGTCTTGTATTTTGCATGGTCTGAAACATTCCTGCGGAAACGCACCAGTTTGTCTAACTTGCGGACATAGCCATCCGGAACTCCCAGACAGACATCATAACCATACTTGCCGGATTTCATCGTAACCTTGTTTCCTGCCTCGACACTGAACCGGGTAAATTCCGCAGTCCAACCATTCTGCTGCATATAGAGGATGAGACTGAAAAGGTCGCCTGTGGCAAATTGCAGTGAGACATTGCGGCCATCAACCAAAACCACACCCTCACGCAGTTTGGATGGAGTTGGCACCTGATGTGCATTTATATCAACGCAATAATCATGGTTGCCGCCAAGAACATGCATCACAGGTATCATTTCAGAGATCACGACACGAATGAAGTTCTCTTTGTCAATATAACATTCAACCGATGCAACCAGCGGCATCTTTACTATTTGTTCCTCAAGTTGCGCAAGATCAATATTCCTGACAAACTGCTCTGTATAGCATGTTGCATGATATTTCATGAAGGTCTCGACATCATTCACGGTCAGCACTCCCACAGAGTCTGTGACGAGAGTGATTTTCACGCCTTTGCACAATTCATCGTCCATGGTGTGACGAGAAACAACAATCAATGCCACCAGAAACACTGCAAGCACCATTCCCAACGAGATAAAAAGAATATTTCTGTACAATGGTCTCATCAGCAATCTACTATACTAAAGTTATCTCACCAATATCTCCTGCCCCCACCGTCAGGACGACTTCTGCATTCATGGCCGAAAGGACATCCATGAGGTCTTGCTTGCGGCAAAGACATTTCTCGCGCGAAGTGACTTCGTTCAATATTATCTCAGAGGTGATGCCTGGAATAGGTTCTTCACGTGCAGGATATATATCAAGCAACACTACCCTATCGCAAAGAGAAAGTGCCTCGGCAAACTCATGGTAGAAATCGCGTGTGCGGGTGAAGAGGTGAGGTTGGAACACTGTCACCATACGGCGGTCGCTGTAAAGCATCCTGACACTCTCGATACTCCTGCGCAGCTCGTCAGGATGATGGGCATAATCATCAATATGGACAAAAGACGGGCTCTTGTATTTAATCTCAAAACGACGTTTCACACCTGCAAATGTCTCAATGCCACGTTTCAGTTCATCGTCCGTAACTCCATTGAGTTGCGATATTGCAAGAGCCGCCACAGCATTCTCGACATTCACCATAACAGGAACACCCAGACATACGTTGGAAATACGGCCAGAAGGGGAGACAAAATCGAATGTCAGTTCGCCATTGCCGCACTTTATGTTCTCGGCATAATAATCTAATTGAGAATTGAGAATTGAGAATTGAGAATTTGCCGTTGGCTTAGTGGATTTATCAAGCACTCCGTAGGTATATACTCTCACTCCTGGTTTTACTCTGCGGTCGAGTTTTACGCCATCCTTGACGAGCAACACGCCATCTTCGCGTATAAGCGAGACAAAATGGGCAAAGGCTTCAAGATAAGCCTCGTGTGTGCCATAAATATCAAGATGGTCGGCATCTGTTGCCGTAACAACAGCCATATAAGGGGAAAGCTGATGGAAAGAGCGGTCAAACTCGTCAGCCTCAATCACGACAAGGTCGCTGTCGTTTTTGGCAAGTATCAGATTGCTGTCGTAATTCTTCGAAATACCGCCTAAGAATGCACTGCAATCTACTGTACTCTGACGGATAATATGTGCAATCATGGTTGATGTGGTAGTCTTGCCATGAGTTCCTGCAACGCAGAGGCCACGCCTTTCACGCGTGACATCACCGAGAAACTCTGCACGCTTTTTCATCGGGAAATTGTTATCCTCGAAAAAACGTCTTATCTTGTTATCCTTTGGTATTGCAGGAGTGTAGATAATTGAGAATTGAGAATTGAGAATTGAGAATTCTTGTGCTAATTGAGAATCATCATCATTATAAGTTATCTTGCAGCCTTCGGCTTCAAGTTCCTCGCAGAGATGCGAGCGCACACGGTCATAGCCATAGACTTTGCAGCCACGACTGAGACAATACCTTGCAAGGGCACTCATGCCTATACCACCTATTCCGAGAAAGAAATACCTTTTCATTGCAGTTTGTATATTTCGTCAACAATCATTGATGCTGCATTTGGCAATGCCATCTTGAGAATCTCAGTTCTGAGAGAATTGCGACGTTCCTCGTCCTGTATCAGGCTGAGAGCCTCACTTACCATATCTTTCCGTGCATCGCTGTCCTTGATGAGAATTGCCGCACCACGGTCGCTGAGAGCACGAGCATTGTGCGTCTGATGGTCTTCCGCCACATTAGGCGAAGGGACAAGGATTGAAGCCTTGCCAAGCAGACAAAGTTCGGAGATAGAACTTGCACCTGCACGTGAAATCACCACATCCGCAACAGCATACGCATAATCCATACGCTTGATGAAATCATATACAACTATTCCCGGCTGACCTAACGCATGGCTCTTGCATTCTGCGTAATAATGCGCCCCTGTCTGCCATATCACCTGAATGCCAGCCTCGACAAAATGCTTGATGCCTGCTATCATTGCATAGTCAATGGTTTTTGCGCCAAGTGAACCGCCTATGACAAGAAGAGTTGGCTTGCCACTCTCAAGGTCAAAGAACTTGTATGCCTCCTCACGGTCGATATCTGCACCAAAGAGGTCCTGACGGACAGGATTACCTGTGAGAACTATCCTCTCTTTAGGAAAAAAACGCTCCATTCCTTCGTATGCCACACAAATCTTGCTGGCCTTTGGCGCAAGCATCTTGTTTGTAACACCGGCAAAGCTATTCTGCTCCTGAAGGACAACAGGTATGCCCATAGACTCAGCAACACGGAGGGCTGCACCACTGGCATATCCACCAACACCCACAGCCACATCCGGCTTGAACTTACGTATGACACGACGCGCCTTTATCATCGATAAACAAAGATTCCATAGAACCACGATGTTCTTGAGAAGATGACGACGGTCAAAGCCCTGTACTTTCAGTCCTACGATGTCATATCCTGCATCAGGAACACGCTTCATTTCCATCCTGCCCTCTGCACCAATGAAAAGTATTTCACATTGAGGGTCACGTGCACGAAGCTCGTTTGCAATGCTTATGGCAGGGAAGATATGTCCGCCCGTTCCGCCACCAGATATCAAGTATTTCATATTTAATTGATAATTGACAATTGACAATTGATAATTATTCATTCTGGGGTTTGGGTTGCGCTGGAGGTTGGGAGAGGAGACTGTTGCGCTGCCGAAACCCTTGCTATTATGCCGAAGCAGGCACTGATTACCACTACCGACGACCCGCCCTTGCTTATAAGCGGCAAAGGCTGACCTGTTACAGGTATGGCACCTACAGAGACAGCAATATGTACGGCCGCCTGTGTGACTATCAGCACAGCACAACCAGTTACAAGCAATATCCTGTACATCTTCTGCTCTTTTTGGATTATCATGACTGCACGCCAAAAGACACCTACGTATAACAACATGATTATTGTTCCGAGCAGGAAACCTCCCTCTTCTGCCGCTATCGAGAATATGTAATCCGAATAAGCCTCAGCCAGATGGTAACGTTGCTGGCTGCTTGACGGACCGTTAGGGAACCAGCCTCCCCTGCATATTGCAATCTTGGCATCAGCCACCTGTGGGTTTGCAAGATCAATCACATACTCTTCCTTTTTCTCGCCACCATTATCTTTTTCGTTTTTCTTTTCTTCAACGAATCTGGACACGCGTCCCTTCCATGTATAGGAACGACGAGCAACTTTGACTATTGGATATTCCTCGGCAAAAGCATTGAACTTAGACTCATCAAAGATATATGATATGCTCATAAACAGAGCCAGACAGGCAAAAGCAACGAGCAATACCGCCACTATGCGTTTCAACTGGATATGACTCGCTATCATCATCGAAAAGATTGCAATTGTGGCAAGTGCTGCTGTCGAGAGGTTGTCAACAAGTATCAGCACCACACAGAGCATCACAAAGGCTGTCACATAATAGAAGTAACGTTCCTCAAGTTTGCGATTGTGAGACATCTTGTTGAACACACCGGCACAGGCAAGAATCAAGCCTAACATCAGCAATTCGCTCGGCTGGCCGAAAGAAGTGTGACGGGCGGCACCTCCTATTCCTCCGCCCTTCATCATCACATAGAACACGCCTCCCAGACCGATAAGGAAAAGCAGCAGCCCTACAACCTGGATGAGACGGAAAGACGACATCTGAATGAGACATATAAGCACAAGGCCTATAATTATCGTCATCCAATGTCCCGCAATAGGACCCGCAGTTGAATCGACACGCAACGAAAGCGAGGTCAGTGCACTGAACGTCACAAACAGAGAAATCACGACTAGTGCGCCATAGAGAATCCATAACATCTTGTCGCCTCTGAAAATCTGTTTAAGAAAACTGTTTTCCATGGTAAGGAGATTTTATCAGAGTTTACGGACGGCCTCTTTGAAGAGGTCACCACGATTCTCGTAGTTCTTGAATAAATCAAAACTTGCACAGCAAGGCGAAAGCAATACGGTATCACCGTCACGAGCAGCATCATAACAAGCATGTACAGCATCGTTCAGATTGTCTGTATCAACAATATTGCAAGAGCTGTTTGCACGGAAATAGTCGTTCAGCTTCTTGTTGTCAAGACCCATGAAGACAAGGGTATGCACTTTCTCGCGGACAAGTTCAATAATCTCAGAATAGTCATTACCCTTGTCGGTGCCTCCAAGAATGAGTACTACAGGAGTGCGCATACTCTGCAGGGCATACCAGCAGGAGTTTACATTAGTGGCTTTTGAGTCGTTGATATAGCGTACACCGCGGATAGTTGCCACATATTCCAAACGGTGTTCCACACCACGGAATGATGTGAAGGCTCTGCGAATAACCTCTTTATCAATACCCACTAAACTTGCCGCAATGCCTGCTGCCATAGAGTTGTACATATTATGTCTTCCTTTTATTGTTATTTCTTCTATATTCATTTCAAGTCCTATTGAGTTGATGGTAAGCATATTGTTGAGAACAGTAGCCTCGTTACCTTCAACCTTTTCGTCAGCAAAGCCATGGACAGTCATCTCAGGAGTGCGTTTTGCCATTTCCGCCTTGAGCACTGGGTCTTCAGTCCAATAGATGAAATGCTGGTCAGGGCCCATATTCTGGAGAATGCGGAACTTTGAATCAATGTAGTTCTGGAACTTGTATTCATAGCGGTCCAGATGGTCAGGAGTGATGTTTAGCAGTATTGCTATGTCTGCCCTGAAATCATACATGCCGTCCAACTGAAAACTGGAAAGTTCTATCACGTAATAGTCGTGGTCTGCCTCTGCCACCTGCCAAGCGAAACTCTTGCCTACATTACCGGCAAGTCCTACATCGTATCCTGCCTCTGTCAGAATATGGTAAGTCAGCATCGTTGTAGTTGTCTTGCCATTTGAACCTGTGATACAGATGGTCTTTGCCTTGCAGTAACGACCTGCAAACTCTATTTCAGAAATGATTGGTGTGCCTTTCTCGCGGAGAGCCTTGATTACCGGAGCTTTCTCAGGAATTCCGGGACTCTTGATTATCAATTCTGCATCGAGGATTTTCTTCATTGTATGCTGTTTCTCCTCGAAATCGATGTGACGATTTATCAATTCCTCTTTGTAACGAGGCTTGATTTCGGACATATCTGAAACAAAAACCTCAAAGCCTTTGGCTTGTGCTAATATGGCAGAGCCTATTCCGCTTTCGCCTGCACCTAATATTACTATCATATTTCTTTAATTGATAATTGATAATTGACAATTGACAATTATTTTTTATTCATTTTCTCCTTGCATGTTTTGATGATTGAGGTAAGTAACTTTATCAGTTCATCCAAGTCAATCATTATTGAATCATATTCCGTTTTAAGAATATATTCAGTCACACATAGCAATTCTATCCAATATTGTGTCTCATTTGCTTCTTTGAGAGCAATATTCATCTTGTTTATAAAGTCGGCATCACTTTGTGCATTTTTACTTTCTTTTATATTTGCCCCTATGCTTGTACCAGACCTCAACACTTGCTTTGAAAGAACATACTCCTTTTTGTTTTCAGTCAAATGCTTATACATCCTCACAATTCTGACAGCAAACTTGAAACTCTTATCCTGTATAACATTATCTTTCCTCATAAATTCTCACCAAGCCAACGGCAAATTCTCAATTCTCAATTCTCAATTATTACTAAGCCAACGGCAAATTCTCAATTCTCAATTCTCAATTCTCAATTATTACTAAGCCAACGGCAAATTCTCAATTCTCAATTCTCAATTCTCAATTGAGTTATCTTATCTTCAGGGTGATTATTGTCAAAGCCGCCAATATGAGGCCTATAATCCAGAATCTTGTTGTAATTGTGTTCTCACGCAATCTCTTCTCTGGCCAACGGAGCAGATATCTGCCTGTATTTCCATAGTTCTTCATGTTGATAGCCTCGAAATGGCCTGTATCATACTGGAAATGGTGATGCAGAGGTGTCTGCTTGAATATACGGTCGCCTATCCTTCGTTTCTGTCCATTCGCACCTGTCACCACGAAATTACTCTTGCGTGCAGTCACCTTGAAGAATGCAGTCTGGATAATGACAGACAATGACTCCATCAGGAAGATACCTGCCAAAATAGGGAGAAGCAACTCCTTATGGATAGCCAGTGCCATGATTGCCAGCATACCGCCAAGAGTAAGTGAGCCTGTGTCGCCCATGAAAATCTGAGCCGGGTAGGCATTGAACCAGAGGAAACCCATCAACGCACCAAGGAAAGCCATGGCAAAGACCGTTATCTCACCACTGCCTGGTATATACATTATGTCGAGATAGCCAGAATATCGTATGTTACCAGAAAGATATGCCAGCACACCGAGTGTTGCTCCTTGTATTGCACACGTTCCTGCCGCCAAGCCATCAAGACCATCAGTGAGGTTTGAGCCATTGGACATAGCCATCATCACAAAAATGGAGACTATCACAAAGAGCACCCATCCAAGAGGTTGCTGCCAGTCGCCTGCCCACGAGAAAGCATCGGCATAGTCAAGGTTATGGTTCTTCAGGAAAGGAATCGTTGTCTGTGTTGACTTGACAGCATTGTTGGAATAGACAACCTTCTCAGTACGAATCTCGTTGTTAACCTCATGACCGATATTTTCGACAATCTTTGCCTGCGGCGAGAAATACAGTGTAAGACCTATGAGCAAGCCTAATGAAGCCTGACCGAAAATCTTATATTTACCTGCAAGACCGTCCTTGTTTGGTTTATGGTTGCGCGTCAGCAGTCCTGACTTGATGCCGTCATCAAGATACCCAAGAGTTCCGAGCCATACAGTGGCGATAATCAACAGTATGATATATACATTCGTAAGGTCGCAGAAAAGCAAGGCACCGGCAAGTATTGATATAAGTATGATTATACCACCCATAGAAGGTGTTTCGCGTTTACGACGTTTGTCGTCAACCTCCCACAGTGCCATATCCGACTCTGTAGAACGGCTGAGATTACGTTGCTCTTCAAGTATCTCCTTAGCCTGCTCAATGCGCCTCATACGCATCTTGATGTACCATTTACCAAAAATAAGTGCTACAAGCAGTGCCATGATGAAAGCAAATGCAGCACGGACGGTGATGTACTCAAACACACCGGAACCCGAGAAATTGAACGATTCATTCAGCCAGTCGAAAAGGTGATATATCATAATCGTGTTATTTACAAGTTAAAAGAAAGAACCGTCTCACGGTCAGAAAAATGGTATTTCACGCCCTTGATTATCTGGTAATCCTCATGGCCCTTGCCAGCTATAAGCACAACGTCATTAGGCTGGGCAATCATGATACAAGCCATGCGTATAGCTTCTCGACGGTCTGCTATACGAGAGATGCGAGTGAGATCCTGATTTTCGAGACCCGTCATCATATCGTCGAGAATTGCCTCCGGGTCTTCGTCACGGGGATTGTCGGAAGTAAGAACTACAAGTTCAGAACCACGTGCAGCCGCAAGTGCCATCATAGGACGCTTGCCTTTATCTCTGTTACCGCCACAGCCACATACTGTAATCAGACGACCTTTCTTTATTTCGTTTATAGTCTTTATCACATTTTCCAGTGCATCAGGTGTATGTGCATAATCAACAATTGCCGTAACACCATTCTTGAGACGCAGAGTCTCGAAACGTCCGGCCACTGCTTTCAGAGAAGTGATTATGCGCAGAGCCTCTTCAGGAGCAACACCAAGTTCACATGCAGCACCAAAGACAGCCATCACGTTTGAGGCATTGAAACGTCCGACAAATGGAACGAAAGCCTCAAGTCCATTTATCTTCATCTGCATACCATCGAAACTCTCTTCAAGCACAATGCCCTTATAGTCAGCACCTGTACGCACAGAGTAACCACACTTGCGAGCATTGCAATTCTGGAGCATGACATTGCCATTGCGGTCATCAAGGTTTGTAAGTGCAAATGCCTCACGAGGGAGGTCATCAAAGAAACGTTTCTTTGCCTTCAGATAATTCTCGACAGTCTTGTGGTAATCCAGATGGTCACGGGTAAGGTTGGTAAATATACCGCCAACGAAATGCAAGCCTGCTATTCTACGCTGGTCAACAGAGTGGGAAGAAACTTCCATGAAAACATATTCACATCCTGCATCAGACATCTCTTTCAGCAAGCTGTTGATTCCGACAGAATCAGGTGTGGTATGAGTCGATTCACGTGGAATGTCGTTTATATAATTGACAACAGTTGAGAGCAGTCCGACCTTGTAGCCAAGTTTGCGGAATAGTTGCCAGAGCAACGTGGCAATTGAAGTCTTGCCATTTGTTCCCGTAACGCCAACCAATTTCAGATGTTCCGAAGGACGGCCATACCAGTTGCTTGCCATACGGCCCAAGGCTTCTTTTGAATCCTTCACAATAATGGTGGCAGGAGCCTCCTCACCCACTATGGCCATAACGCCGTTCTCCATCACCTGAGGAATGAATTTGTGACTATCCACCGATGTGCCACGTGTAGCAACGAAACAAAAGCCTTTTGTTGCCTGACGAGAATTAAATGTCAGGCCTGCAATCTCCAAGTCAAGGCTTATATCAGCTTTGACAACATCAACATCATACAATAAGTCTTTCAGTAACATATCTGTCAATAATTAATCATCAAATATTTTGCTATGTCACGGACTACGGTTCCGCAACGCGAAGGGGCACCCTCAGAACCCAAGTTGTTAGCCATCTGCACAATCACCGTATATTTAGGATTTTCGGCAGGGAAATAGCCAACAAATGTCACGAGATAACGGTATGCTCCATTCTCGTCCTTGCGAACCCTTCGAGCCGTACCTGTCTTGCCAGCTATCTTCACCTGATCGTTTCTCACATGGCTGTACGCTGTACCATCAGGACTCTCGACAACGTCAAGCAGGAAGCGCTGAATGGTCTCTATATTCTTCTTGCTTGCAATACGGTGTCTTTCAGGCTTGACAGAGAAATCCTCCACCACTTCACCACCCTTGCGGAGTTCTCGCACAACATGAGGTTTCACATAATAGCCACCGTTTGCTATGGCATTGTAGAAATTGAGCGTGTAGATAGGTGTCATCGTTATCTCATAGCCGTATGCCATCGAAGGCATTGTCGTGAGACTCCACTTCTTGTAAGTCTCAGGATTTTTCACTCCCGGCTTATACTCGATATCGCTTTTGCCCAGTTGTATGCCAATTTCATGAGTGAAACGCATATCCATCAAAGCATCATAGAAATTACTCCACCCTTTGCGGTTGTTGCCATATCCTTCTATGGCAATCCTTACCATGCCGCAGTTGCTTGAACAAGCAAGAATGTCATGCGGTTTCAGGTAATCAGTATGTGTATGAGTGTCTGTAATCTTTTCCCCGGCAATTTCAATGATGCCCTTATTGACAAAATAATCCTTGTTCAGGTCACATTTGCCATCCTCGAGCATTGCAAGCATCGCTATTGTCTTGATAGTAGAGCCGGGTTCTGCAAGATACGAGACACAGTAGTTCTCGTAACCTTGGATTATTTCTCCTGTGGCAGAATCTTTTGTCAGGTTCACCATAGACTTGATTTCGCCAGTGGCAGTTTCCATAACCATCATGCAGGCCATATCTCCATGAGAATTGGCAAAAGTACCCTTGAGCAGACTCTCGCACTTGTCCTGAATGTCCATGTCAATTGTCATGATGACATCAAGACCGTCAACCGGACGCACGAGAGGCCGTGCGTCAGAGCCTGCACGGTGCTCCTCTATGCCGGGAATTCCAGCAAGCTCCGAATTGAAATACTGTTCTATGCCAAAACGTCCATAATCACCACTGTGTTTCTTTGTACGGTCACCGTAAACGGCACCAATGACACGATATGCAAGTTTGCCATAAAGGTTCTCGCGGTTCTCGTATGGCTCGACAACCAATCCACTGTGAAGTGAAGACTGATTAAAGAGAGGCATTGCCCTCAATGCTTTCAACTGCTTATGAGTCAGCTTGCCTTCAA
The DNA here is from genome assembly GCA_045600865.1 of Candidatus Aphodosoma sp. GTDB lineage: Bacteria > Bacteroidota > Bacteroidia > Bacteroidales > Paludibacteraceae > Aphodosoma. Next base: position 17,130 of record JAZRYS010000215.1, on the reverse strand, counting down.
CAATCTTGAATCTGTAATTCTGTGCCTTGAACGCAGCATCCATCTTCTTGCGCAATTCAGCATGTGTATATTGCTTGAAGTAGTCGGCAACAGCCACACAGACAGAATCGGCATATACTTCATAATTAGTGATAGAGTCTGTATTGGCAACCTTGGAATTTCTTGGCGGCTTGTACCTGCTCCTGAGAAATTCGACACGCATATCCATCACAACGGTATAGTAAGGGAAAGTGGCCTGCACGAGACGTCCCTGGCAGTCATAAATATTGCCACGGTCGCCATATACAGTGTCGTTGTAGAACTGTTTGCTGTTACTCGTGCTCATCCACCCTTCAGTCTCATACACAAGCAGCCGAACGTATGTGATTGAAAGCCATACGAAAACACATACGACCACTCCAAGCATGGCATAGAGGCAAATGTGCGCCCATTTTATGTCATCAATCGGCTTCTTCATCACTTATTGCTATTTGTCTGTTTTTCGGAGCAGAGAGCTTGCTGCCACGCTCTTGAAGTTTGCTCTCGACGCTTGAACGCATACCCGTCTCGTTCAGTTCTTTCTGGTCTGATATATAGACATATCGTTTATCTATCAGTTCCTTGCGGCTTTTGGAATAATGTCTTATCTGCAAGTCATAATCCACGTCATTGTAAATGTAAAACAAACCCATTCCCATCACTATGATTACAAGGATGAAGAAATGACGGGCTGTCGAAGAATCAATACGTTCCTCAGCTTCATTCTCCTCTTTTGGAATGAAGACTGTTGCCAGTTCTTTGAGTTTGTTTAAGTTCATGATATCAGATTTATTTTACTGTCAGCTGACGCAACTTGGCACTGCGGGAGCGTGGATTGGAATCAATTTCCTCTGCCGAGGCAGTCACGGTCTTTGATGCGATGCCTGGTGCACCGACCACATTGCCGTAGAAATCCTTTTCAATATGTCCCTCAATATTGCCGGAGCGCATGAAGTTCTTGACCATGCGGTCCTCCAGAGAGTGGTATGTCATCACAACCAGACGTCCTCCGGGAGAGAGGAGATCGACTGTCTGGCAAAGCATTTCCCTCAAAGCATCCATCTCGCCATTAACTTCAATCCTGAGAGCTTGAAAAAGACGCGCCAAATCTTTCTTTTCTCTGTCACGGCCAATGTAAGGATTCACGATGTCAGACAGTTCACTGGTCGTCCAGACTTTATCTGGGGTTCTCGCCTTCACAATGGCAGAGGCTATCCTGCGAGCCTGCTTGAGTTCTCCATACAGATAAAATGTGTCTGCCAGCTTTTCTTCGGCATATAGGTTGAGAATGTCATTTGCACTTTTTGGCTGTCTCTGATTCATGCGCATGTCAACAGGAGCATCACCACGGAAGGAGAAACCGCGCGACAGGTCATCAAACTGGTGAGAACTGACTCCAAGGTCAGCCAATATGCCATCCACATGAGTAACACCGTAATAGTGAAGCCAGTTTGTGAGGTAGCGGAAGTTGGAACGGACGAAAGTCAGATTTTCCTGTTTGATGTTTTCAGCATTCTTTTCCGCATCAGCATCTTGGTCGAAGGCATAGACATGTCTTGCACCACGTCTCAACATCTCAGATGTATGACCGCCACCACCAAAAGTCAGGTCAACAAAGATGCCCTCCAGATTGACATCCAGCATCTCCATGCACTCAGAGAGCATTACCGGATTATGATACGAATTAGCCATGGTATCTTATTGGTTAATATTGTGCTTCTTGTTGAAAGCAGCAACTGAATCCATGAGAGAGGCACGGTTTGCACGTCTGTTGTCATAACGTTCCTTGCCCCATATTCCGAAATGGTCTTCTATGCTGACAAAAGTAACCTCTCCATTGAACTCAAGATGCTCGGCCAGCTTTTTAGGAATCTGAAAACGTCCCTGATCGTCTATATCGAGAAACAGAGCCTCATCGTTGATTTGCATGATGAGGTCTGCATCATCAGGATCCAGAGGATTTGCGTGCGAAAGTATGTCCGCCATCATGCTGTTCCATCCTGCCTCAGAAAATACCATGAGATACTTATCCTCCGGGTCAATGCGCGCAACAAAGTGCGTGACACCTTCCATCGCCTTGCGGAACAGCGAAGGAATATAGACACGTCCACCTCTGTCTATCTTAGCATTGTTGCGGCCTATGTAAGGATTTTGAGGCATGGTAACAGCAGTCAACATTTCACGCTGCAAATTTACAACAATAATTGACACAATCTACCATTTTCTACCACTTTTTTTCCACTTTTTTCCATTTTACACCAAATCGAAGAAATTCAATAATATATCTTATTGGTTTTGTTGATTTTACAAAGTGGTAGAAAGTGGGAGGCGTATGTAACAATCTCTTAAAAAGAAATCCCCGAGAGATGATTTCCTCTCGGGGATTATTTTAGAAACTATAGAATATCTAGAACATCTAAATCATCTATTTCTCTATCTTAGCCAGACCGCCTTCCGAAGTCTCTCTGTATAATGGCGGAATGTCATGTCCTGTCTGTTTCATCACTTCAACCACCTTGTCAAACGAAATCCTGTGAACGCCATCACTAAGCATCGAGTAGAAATTCACGTCGAAGGCACGGGCAGCTGCCACTGCGTTACGTTCAATGCAAGGTATCTGCACGAGACCGCACATCGGGTCGCAGGTAAGCCCAAGATGATGTTCAAGTCCCATCTCGGCTGCATATTCTATCTGATTCAGCGTACCGCCAAACAATTGATTGGCAGCAGCTGCAGCCATTGCACATGCAACGCCAATCTCTCCCTGGCAGCCAACTTCTGCGCCAGAGAGAGAGGCATTCTTCTTTGTCACGTTTGCAAAGAGTCCTGCGGTTGCGAGAGCCTGCAATATCCTTTGGCGCGAGAAATGGCGAGACTGCTGCACATGATAGAGCACAGCAGGCACCACACCCGAAGAACCACAAGTAGGAGCAGTGGCCACGCGTCCGCCGGAGGCATTCTCCTCTGCAGTGGCAAGTGCGTACGCATATATCTTTGCACGTGAGCCAAGCGACCCGACATACGAATCTGATTTGACGAAATACTTGACTGCCTTGCGGGCAACTTTCAGTTCTCCCGGAAGCACGCCCTCTTTGTTCAGTCCGCGGTTGATAGCCTGAGTCATTGTATCCCATACTTCGCCAAGATATTCCCATATTTCGGGACCTTCACACAGTTCAACATACTCCCAGTATGTACGTCCCTCTCTGTAGCACCACTCCTTGATATCCGAAATATGGCACATGTCATAAATCAATTCTGCCTCCTTTTCCTTCTTTCCATTCCACCAGAGAGCACCTCCACCGACACTATACACCGTCCATGAATCAAGCACATTGTTGTTTGCATCAAGCGCCTCGAACAGCATTCCGTTAGGATGGTGTTCCAGCACTGTCTCAGCGTGCCAGATGATGTTGGTCGGTAAATGCGGGGCAAGCACAGAAAGTATCGCCTGGTCTGTAAGGTGGCCATGTCCTGTAGCAGCAAGCGAACCATACAAGGTCACATTAACTGACGCAACGCCAGTTCCTTTGATTCTCTCAAGGAATAGTTCAGCAGCCTTCTTAGGTCCCATGGTATGGGATGATGAAGGGCCATTTCCAATGCGGAAAATCTCTTTTATTGAAGTCATAGTTAAATTGAGAATTATTCGACTGCAAAGGTACAAATTATTTCTGAGATAATGATAAGCAATGCAAAAAAATAATGTCTCTTTTTACAAGAAAAACGAACATACACATTGTGACTATGGTAGAGAGGGCGACACCCGACCGACGAACCATCGGCTAATCATCGGAACACCTTCGACAATCCATCAACACATTACATAAGCTTAGGCAAGAAGACGAACCGCTCCCATCCATATACACGAACGAACATTTATCAACTTATATGAATGTTGCAGGAAAAACTTCGTCCAATTGTCACACTCTGAAAAAAATAGACAAAATCCGTTAAAAACAGAAATTTATCAACGAAAAGAGATTGCCATATCAAAAAAAAGCAGTACCTTTGCCGCTGCATATACATAATTAAAGACAACAATATTAATTCACTAATTTATAACAACTATGGAACATTTTGCAAAAAAAATGCTGCTGATGTTGTTGTGTGTCTTGGCGACAGCAACGACATCGGTCACCATGGCGCAAGGCGAAGCCCTAATTGACGAGAGCTTCGACTCGTGGTCGAGTGCGACTACCATTCCTACGGGATGGGAGTCTATCCGTACCAATGGTACTGCGAGTACTACTTCCTATTGGAGGTATGCAAGTTCTGCAACAGCAGGACGCAACTCGACACGCTGCGCTTATGGTTATTTCACGTCAACGTACAAGCAGGGTATCCTGCTGTCGCCTACGGTGACGCTGTCAACTGACCAGATTCTTCGTTTCTGGTTAAAGATGACATCCTATCTCGACCATGGACAGCTGGTCGTGGCGTTTGCGGACTCTACCAAACAGGACAACGACCCGCAGACCATAGAGGTGAGCGATACGCTCGGCATCTATGCTGCCAGTACGCTTGCCATCTGGCAGGAGATGGAAATCTCGCTGAAAGCACTGACCGGCAAGACTGGCCGCATAGTGTTCGGTGTAACCGAATATTCAGGTACTACCTATCTCTATGTGGATGATGTCGTTGTGGAGGACTATCCCGGATGTCAGCCAGCAACCGATTTCGTTATTGACGCGCTGGGACAGGACAGTGCAAAAATCTTGTGGAATTACGGGACAGGTAACGTAATGCCTAATTTCAACAGCATCAGTGTTGAAGAGAAAGTGTCGGGAAGAGTTGTATATACAAATCCTAACGTTCCTGGCACCACACAGTCAATCAGCGTAAGCGGACTTACCGCAAACACTAAGTACATCTTGCGAGTCACCGGTGATTGCCAGGGGAGTCAGCAAGGCGTCACAAAGCCCATATCATACGAGTTCAAGACACTGATGGCACCAATCGCATTGCCATATTTCGAGAACTTCGATTCTTCGGAAGAGCTGCCTGCAGGATGGTATAACAGTTTTGACTATCCAGACGGCACAGAAATCAACACTGCGACCACGGCGTCATATCTGCATACCCCCCCCCATTCGCTGAAACTTGCAACACTGGCAAATGGTGGCAAGGCTGCTGGTGTGTTTACGCCACAGATTAACGAGGCCGCCAACAACATTCAGTTGGATTTCTGGGCGAAACCAAGTACGGCTACTGCCACGGCACCCAGGAAACTGCTGGTGTATCTCTGCAAATCGCCTGTGGATTATGAAACAGCCGTTCTGTTGTTAGACACCTCATTCACAGGAACAACATATCAGAACTTCAGGTTAACCACCGACAATTCAGGTTCTTATGGCTCACAGACCGGATGCTGCATCAAGTTCCAAGTAGAAGCGTCATCTGTAGCAAACACATTCTATATAGACGATGTCACCATTTCGCGCAAGCCTAACTGCATCCGTCCTGAGGGACTGACAGCAGACAGCATAGGCGAATCGGGACTGAAACTCACCTGGGAGGACATCACTCCTGCACCTGCATACGCAGTGAAAATCTCGAACGGTACGACCGAGCGTATTGACACTGTCACCACAAACCCTTGCACAATCAATGGTCTGACACCATCGTATGCCGACGCTTCGTCCGACTATACATTCAGCGTCAAGGCACTCTGTTCGGCTACGGATACGAGCGAATGGTCGCTCCCTGTCTCTGCCACAATGATGTGCGCCCCTGATGCCAACCCAATATTCACCGAGGAGTTTGACAACGTCAGCGGCTCTGGCGCAAAACCTGACTGCTGGAACTTAGTTGACGAGGGAGGAACAGGAACTCTGACACTCAGCAACAGTACAACCTCGACATATCTCTATGGTACGTCAGGACGTTACATATATATGTATTGCACAACGTCGGGCGCTACAAAGAAGGGATTGCTCGTATCGAAGCCTATAACTATAGACCAGGCTGGCAAATACGACGTTCACTTCCAGCTGTACCGTCAGGCATCAACTTCATCTTATACCGCAGTGACGAATCTATGGGTCAACAACAGACCTGACACTGTGGGCGGTCAGAAACTGCTTTCAATTCCAAACAAATGCGATCTGGCACCAGTTGAAGCTGCAGCAGGCAAGTATATGTACTGGGCAAACATCCCTATCAGCGGTACAGTATATATAATGATAGAGCATAGCGGCTATGGCTACACATACCTCGACCACCTCTATACCGAGCAGCGACCAGCATGCCGTCCTGTCGAGGACATCCATGTTGACAAGTCGAAAGGCACGACTACATCTGCAACAATAGCATGGACGGGCCACGACGAGGACAGCTGGATTGTACGCACTGCCCTCACGGCAGGTGGCGTCACGACAAGAGATACAGCCACAGTCACCCAACCAGAATACACCATCACCGGTCTTTCCATTGGCGAGGTATATGACGCAGTAATCGAAGTCATTGCGGCAAACTCGGTTCAGGGAACCCAGGGTGAGGCAGTAACATACAATGGTCACATCCGTACCGCCTGTTCAGACAACGGCATCGTAACGTTGCCATGGGCTGAGGATTTCGAGACATTCACGACCGAGGAGCTCGGCGACGGATGCTTCGACCTTATCGTAAACGGATTCGGTACGGCGACAACTCCTTACGGAATGGCATCAATCAACACCACGGCATCATACCTGCCTGCAGGAAGCACCAGGAACCTGAAGATAGGCAACTCAGCCACAACGGCACAGTACCTCGTACTGCCGGAGTTCGCAAACCAGGTGAATGGCGTGAAGCTCACGTTCACATACCGTCATTACAGTACGAGTGCTTCCAGCTATACCGAATTGTGGTATGGATACATGACGGGCATGGACACCTCGACATTCGTCACTCTCGGGACAAGAGCCATCACGACATCTTTGACCATATTGACACACACTCTTGACAGCATACCTGCAGGATGCCGTCTGGCATTCAAGTATGGCGGCAACTCTAACGGCAACACGTATGCCATCTATCTTGATAATATCGACGTAATCGAGAAACCTGCCTGCGAGATGATCAACTTCCCTGTCGCATCTGAGATAAACCCATTCAGCGCAACGTTGGCAGCTGCAACGAAAGTCGACAGCGACTGCTACTGGGAGGTGGCGTACGGCGTTGAGGATACACCTGTCGAGAGCTGCACCGTTGTACGTTCGGCTATCGGCGACAGCCTGATTACAATCACTGGATTGCAAGCGTTCACCGACTACGACTTCTACGGTCGCAGGATATGCGCTGACGGCTCGGAATCGCCTTGGAGCATCACACGTACATTCAAGACCAGATGTGCACCATTCGAAGTCACTGAAAACACTCCGTTCATCGAGACATTCGACGAATGGGCAACGACACGCAATGACCAGTGCTACACACAGGAGTTGACTACATCGTCTTACTACTGGAGAGGCAGCACCAGTTCAAGCTATATTTATCAAGGCACTAAATGCGCATATAGCTATGGAAATGCCGCAAACGGAATACCAGGCTTATACCGACTGATGCACCTCGAGGGCGGCAAGAAGTACGAGATGGCTATCGAGTTGTACGGCTACAATGCGTCATATACCAACCAGCTCGTCCTTGCCTATGGCGAAACGCCAGACAGGGCACAGATGACCGAAGTGGGAGTAATCAGAAGTGCATACAAGGAGATGAACTACGAGAAACACTACTTCATTCCAGCCGTCACAGGCGACTACTATGTAGGTTTCTATGGCAAGGTTCCTGATGACAATACAGGTACAGCAACATCATTCTATTACTATGTAGATACATTCAGCGTTCGCGAAATGGGTTGCATTCCTCCACAAGAGATGACTATCGATTCGATTTCGATCAATTGCGCACGCTTCGCATTCACTTCAGACGCTACGGAGTGGGAAATCCAATATACCGATGGCGTTAACGATTCTGTCAGCACCGTATTCTCACAGAATCCATTCGTTCTGACAGGTCTTGCATCTGGCACGCATTATGAGTATAGATTCAGGAGCCACTGCAACGAAGGCAAGGTGAGCGACTGGTCGAAGACTGATGGATTCAACACATACTGCGAACCTAAGGCAGTTCCTTACAACGACGGCTTTGAAAACGATGCAGCTTTGATCTGCTGGTCAACATTGGGTGATGGCAATGTATCGCGTGCAGCAAACGTACGCCATTCAGGAACGAGCTCGATGCTGGTACAGAACGTGACGGCAATCTCGCCTGAACTCGATGTGACATCGCTCGCACAGTACGGCATGAGTGCATTCGCTTATTCCGACGAGGACAGTGCACAGTTCATAATTGGTTTCATAGGCGACATGACCGATCCAGCAGGTTCGTTCGATTATACTGCAACAGTCACCCTGCCAACTGCAAACAAATGGCAGGAGATTTCATCCTATTTCGATGCCGTGGCTGAAGGTGAATATCCTAACAGCAGGAACATAGCATTTGTGACTATCGGTGACAAGAAAGTATATATCGACGACCTCACCGTTGAGCCAGCAGCCAGCTGCCGCCGTCCAACGGATTTGGAAATTACTGAAATGACCGACACTTCTATGACATTGGCATGGGTTGAGAACAGCGGTGAAACAGCATGGGTTGTGACGATGAACGGTCAGGAACACCATGTAACAACCAATCCTGTGACAATCACGGGACTTATGCCTAAGACTGTCTATGACGTCAAGATTGCTGCATTGTGCGCATCAGGCGACACTTCCAACTTCTCGTCGTTCGGAGTTGTCGAGACTCTCTGCCCTCTCATAGCCGAGACTCCATGGTTCGAGGATTTCGAGACATTCCCTAACCAGGCATCGCTTGTCAATGGCTGTATAGAGTTCTATCCTAACAACATCAGCGGTACGTCAACTTATCCGTATGCTACCATTGATGCTGCAACGACTTATCGCAGCGACCTTTATGGCAAATACACATTGAAGCTTTTACCATCCAAGACTGACAGTATGTTTATCGTACTTCCAGTAATGGACGTTGAGGTCGGTCGTCTGACAATGGATTTCCATTATCTCAGTTACAGCAGTTCATCATGTGCCGACCTTTCAGTCGGACTTATGACTGACCCATCTGACAAATCGACTTACCGCAACCTGCAGACGTTCCCTAAAGCATACTACAGCACTGCAAAGAACAATCCGCAGACGCACTTCTCGTTTGCAGGTAAGGTTCCTGCAGGCTACGAGCATGCACACATCGTATTCATGAACGGTACATATACGACACAAGGTTCTTCATATTTCACCGAAATAGACAACATTATGGTGAAGGAGTTGAAGAGCTGTACTGACCCTTCGGTTCCAAGCGTAGGCAAGATAATGTCAACATCGGCAGAGGTGACATTCACCGATGCAGCTGCTGCCCATACCAACTGGCAGTATGTAGTATGTGCACCTGGCGAGAGGGTTAAGGACAAGACTCCTATCGACATCATCAACGACACCATTCAGCTCACTGGCTTGTTGCCTAACACCGACTACACAGTGGCAGTACGTGCATATTGCAGCGCTACCGAGCAGTCGAACTGGATGTCAAAACAGTTCCATACGGCACCAGCTCCTACAGCCATGCCATTCATCACCGGATTTGAGAATGCCGAGGAAAACCAAGGATGGTATATGGAGTCAGGCGAATCGCAGAACTTCTTTGTGACAGCCGACGATGAGACGGCAGTGAAGGACGGCTCGATGGCTCTCTATGTATCGGACAACGGAACATCGTATCACCATAACACTGGTGTATATTCAACATCGTATGCTTATCGGGTATTTGAGTTTGAAGATTTAAAATACGAAATCAACTTCAACTGGCAGGCATCAGGTGGTTGCGGCACAACCAGTTACGGACGTGCATTCCTTGTTCCATCAACCTGGGAAGCAATACAGTCAACAACTTCGACTGCACCAACAGGATTGAGCGCAACTGCACTCCCTGCAGGAGCAATAGCACTCGATGGAGAAATCAAGATGAACCTCGCTGAAGGATGGAACCACCAGAACAATATCATTGACATGACAGGTAAGGCAGGTTCGTACAAACTTGTCTTCTACTGGCGTGGAGCTAACTCGACAAGCAACTTGCAGGCTCCACTCTCAATCGACAACCTGATGGTACGCGAAATCACATGTATGTATCCATCGAACCTCAGTGTGGATAATGTGACCGACACAAGTGCAACAGTGAAATTCCACAACGATGCACCTGGTTCGACCGTTGAATATGCAATCTCGACTACGAATGACGTTGAGGCAGCATTTGCAACAGGTGTACAGACAACTGATTCGACTATCGAAATCAGCCATCTGTCGCCATCGCTTACATACTATGTATTCCTCCGCAGCAGATGTTCTGATACCGACCAGTCGCCATGGGTAAGCACAGCCTTTGGTACTGATTGCGGTACAATCACAATGTTCCCACTGTATGAGAGCTTCGAGAATTGCGGTACTTCAATCCCAAGCTGCTGGAGCCAGAAGACAGTGGCGCCAGAGTCAGCTGCATCTACCAATTACTGGAAGTGTACGAAGGCGGCTGCAACCTCGACTTATAAGACCGACGGTCTCTGCTACCTCTCAATGGATAAGTCTGCAACACGTGCATTGCTGCAGCTGCCTAAGACGCACTTCTCGGCTGACAAGGACTACTACTTCAGTTTCTATTGGTACACATTTGTTGCAACTTCTACCATCAACAATGCATTGAATGTCTATGTCAGCAGCGACAGCCTCGACATAGAGAATGCTGACCGAATCTTTGCCGAAGTTGAGAACAACGGCAGAGTATCGTCAAGTGGCATGTGCAAATACACTGTTGATATTCCTAACATCGATGGCGACTACTACATCATCCTCGAAGGAATCACCAACTACACCTCATCGCAATATATGTATTTCGATGAGTTCAAGATTGGTCAGTACCCAGACTGCCGACCAATGGAGAACAGACCGTCAATCGTTGCAGTTGGCGACAACTATGCAATGCTCGAGATGGAGGACTTTCATACAGGATGGCAGTATGCATGGAGCACTGCCGGCATTGAGACTGCTGCCGACACTCTGACAACTGACGAGACATCGGTATATATCAGTGGCTTGCAGAACAACACTACATACAACCTCTTCGTCCGTGGCTTCTGCCGCAACAACGACACAACTGCTTGGATTCCTGCCGCAACATTCACGACGAAAGAGAACGCATGTTATGCTCCAGAGAATATCAGGGTAATCAGTGCTCAGTCAGATACATTGGCTGACTTGACCTGGTATCACGGTTCGGGCATCACACAGTTCAATTATGAGGTTTACTCTTCAGACACTTCGTTCAGCGGTGTGGTGACGAGCGACACCCTCAGATTGCGTCATATCAACTTCGGAACCTATTATACAGTCAAGATTGGCGTGGCTTGCGGCGATTCGGTCAACTGGGATTCCATCAGATTCCGCACCGACGTTTTGCCAACCAACATTCCATACTCGACAGGATTCGAGGCTGAGGACGACAACGACGCATGGACAATAGCAAATGCCAACAAGAACAAGTTGATAATCGGCACAAATGCTGCAGCAGTAAGAAACGGCTCGCAGGCACTCTATGTGACCGACGATCCAGGTACTGGAGCATATCAATACACGATAAGCACTGCCGGAAGCTCGTTCGCATATCGTCCTGTCAACATGGAACCAGGACTTTACACCGTATCGTACGATTGGAAATTGAACGGCGAAAGCACGTATGACTATTGCCGTGTGTTGCTGCTCCCTGCTGGCGAAAGCATTGCTGCGACCAACTCGACGACAGTCGGAATTAAGGGTCTGTCGGCTACTGCAATCCCTGCAAATGCGATTTCGCTTGACGGAAACACGAAGCTCAACCTCCAGACTACATGGCAGAACTTCAATGAAGACTTCGAGTTCAACGAGACTGGAGTATATAACATCGTGGTGGCATGGCGTAACGATGGCAGTGGCGGTACGACACCTCCATTGGCATTCGACAACTTCTCGCTCGAAAGAGTTCCATGTCCATACGTGAAAGATATCACAGTGGCGGCTGTCGATACATTTGCAAACATCTCGTTCAAAGTATATGACAACAACAAGCCAGTACAGTTCGGTTACTCTAAAGTAAACAATGTAGATTCGGTTGATACTCTCTATACATTGACTGGTATCCAGAAGATGCGTGTTGACACGATAGTCCGTGACCTTGAGATGAACACTCAGTACTATCTCTTCGCACGTGTCGTATGCGAGGATTCTACATTCTCGGAGTGGAGTCGTAAATCATTCAAGACTTACAATCACCCAGCCCAGTTGCCATACGTATGTGGCTTCGAGGCAGGTGAGGATTCGCTTTGGGTATTCAACCAAGGCGGCCAGAAGGCAAAATGGATGATCGGCAATGGTGCAAGCAATGGCGGCGAAAGAGCAATGTATATCTCGAACAACGGTTCTGCCAATGTATATGATGGGGCAACTACGAGTATCTCGTACGCAACCAGAATATTCTATTTCGAACCAGGCGAATATGAGATTTCATTCGACTGGAAGGCAAATGGTGAATCGACTCTTGATTTTGTCCGCGCATTCTTTGCTCCGGTTGATTTCACACTCACTCCAGGCTCAATGCCAGTAGGAACATCTGCTACGGGAGCATCGTCAACAATGAGTTATTCTGTAACTCCTGTCGAGTTGCTTCCTCTGGATGGTGGTACGAAACTGAACCTTTCGAATGTCTGGAACGAGTCTTATACTACAGGTATGCTGCATGAACCTACAACCTGCCAGCTTGTATTCCTCTGGAAGAACGATGCATCTGTATATAATGAAGCTCCAGGTGCAATCGACAACATCGTTGTAAGACGTCTGACCTGTTCTGCACCTAAATCAGTCAGGGCAACAGGCACTGGATTTACAACCGGCACAGCCGTAATCAACGAAGGTCGTGATACTGCTGCAACGACATACGTTGTGGCATACGGCACCAAGTCTTCACGTGAAGAGGCAATGTTCGACACTATCTACAACACCGACACGTTGCAATTTACAGGTCTGAAGGCTGCAAGCCGTTACAATGTATGGGTGGAGACACTTTGCGAGGATGGTTCCGACTCACGCTGGATGCATACGACATTCGATACTGAATGCCAGATGGCAGAGTTGCCATACTTCCAGGACTTCGAAGGCTCGACAGTATTCCCTCCTGTATGCTGGGACAAGCAGGCAATTGCACCTGCAACAGGTACGACCAACTTTGGCGACTGGAGCATCTATTCAGCAGCCGCAACCTCAACGTACCGTCATTCGGGAACTCAATGTATGACAATGAATGCTTCGGGTGTCGGAGCACGCACAATAATCAGTCTGCCAGTGATGAACTTCGAGGCAGGTCACGATTATGACTACCAGTTCTCGATGTATCGTGGTTCGACTTCATACAAGAACAAGGTTCGTGTATGGGTAGGTCCTAACGCAAACTCGTTAAATGGTGCTACGTTGCTCGACGTTTACAATGTCAACTACGATTCTCTCCCTGTCGAGGGTGCGTCAGGCAACTACACATACCGTGCACCTATTCCTGCATCAATAACTGGTCTGAACTACGTAATATTCGAGGGCGACCAGGAATACAGCTCGACATCATATACATACGTTTATATCGACGACGTAAGGGTGGCTGAGAAAGTTCAGGGCGACACCTATACCGACACGCTCTGTGGCTATGTCGATTATGTAGGTTATGGATTTAATCTTGCAGCTCGCGACATCCAATCTGGTTTCAATACATTCACCCGTCGTATTGAGAAAGAAGATGGTCCAGACTCGATAATTACGTTGAACATCTATCGTTTTGCACCAGCATACAGTATCATCAACGATACTATCTGCCGCGGCGAAGTCTATAACGTTCCTCCATTCCTCAACAAGACAGATGCAGGCACATATCAAGAGATTCTTCCTGCATCAACTGGTTGTGACTCTACTATTTACCTCAACCTCTACGTCAAGGACATCGAGTATCACTACTATGATACTATATGCCAAGGCGACAGCGCAATGTTCGAGAATCAGTGGTACAAGACACAAGGAACCTACCAGTCTGATTCGCTCAACTCGCGCGGATGCACCGAGACATCGTTCTTCCATTTAACAGTAGAGCAGACTTGGTTTGAGGAATATGATACAATCTGCGAAGGCGAATCACGTGAGTTCCATGGACTTATATGTACTCGCAATCAGATTTACGACTACCATGACACGACAGCATTCGGTTGTGCACGTACATACAGGTTACACCTCAAAGTAGATGCCAGCAACCCGGTATTCTATGATACTATCTGCAGTGGACAGACACGTATGTTCGGATCTCAGGCTCTTAACTCGACAGGCACCTATACGCGCAGTTATTCAACTGCCAAAGGTTGTCCTGTTAACGAGACATTGCATCTTACAGTCAACGATCCAATCATTGTCACACACTACGATGATGCATGCGAAGGTTATCCTTATTATAACTATGGTATCATGGGCGCAACAATCACTCATGATACAATCATCGAAGTCCATGGCAAACGCGCTGATTTCTGCGATACCATAGCTTATGTACATATCACATTCCATGCCACAGACTCATCGGATATCTATGAGACTATCAATAGAGGGGATATATACAATTGGGATGGCACTGACCTAACTGAGCCAGGAGATTATCCTGCTGTTTTCCGTTCAATCTACAACTGCGACTCCGTCGTAACATTACACCTTACTGTCCTTCCAGACGATGGTATTGGTGTCGAAAATGTCTCTTCAGTCAAGATTGATGTCGTTCCAAACCCTGTTACTGCAGGCATGACGGCATACGTACATGGCGACTTCGGTGAGGTCGAAAATGTCGAAATACTCAACAACTTCGGTCAAGTAATTGATAGATTTGTTCCTTCCACATACCCAATAGAAATAAGGGGTATTGAGGCTTCTGGCCTCTACTTTGTACGCATAAACACTGCCGACGGCAATGTTTATACAGAGAAATTAATTGTGAAATAACAGTACCTATTGCACACATGGAATGGCAGGTTCCCGATAACGGGAACCTGCCATTCATTTTCAGCTGAATGGGCAAAAAAAATGAAATTTCGACATTTTTCTTGCTCACCTCAGAAAAAAAAGTTTCCCGGCACAGGACTTTGAAATCAAGATCCGCAAGTCAGCAGGTCCACTGCAGGTCCGTCGCAGGTCCACTCACCCTCCGCTTTCAGGGGTCCAAAAGCGGAGGGTGAGTGGACACCGAGCGGACACATTGCTTCCCAACTTCAGCAATATGACACCTAAAATATTTTTTCGGTAAAAACATTGCTGACTTCTGAAATAAAATTCGTACCTTTGCAGTCGATTTTAAGATGCCATTTTATGGCCTATACATGAACGCAAAAAATCGCTGTGACATGGATGAATTACGCAAGGAACTGGACAGAATTGACATCGAGATAATGAAACTTCTGGCACAAAGGATGGAAATATGCAAGAAGATTGGCAGAATAAAGAAAGACAAATGTATGCCCATCTACCAGCCTGAGCAGTACAGAAAACATCTTGAAATGCTAAAAGAAGCAACTGATCTTGACAAGGCTTTCGTGCAGCAGATGTATGATGTCATACACTCGGAAGCACTTAAAGTGCAGATAAATAATTGAGAATTGAGGACTATGAAATCGGGATTTGTAAATATAGTGGGAAATCCTAATGTAGGAAAATCGACGCTGATGAATGCGTTGGTAGGCGAAAGGATTTCGATAATAACAAGCAAGGCGCAGACCACCCGCCACAGGATAATGGGAATTGTAAACGGTGACGATTTCCAGATTGTCTATTCCGACACCCCGGGCGTGCTGAAGCCTAACTACAAGATGCAGGAGGCCATGCTTGGCTTCTCGATATCGGCACTTACGGACGCTGACGTGCTGCTGTACGTGACCGACTCGCAGGACTCGATGGAGAAGAACGCCTTCTATCTCGACAAGGTAAAGAAGATGACCGCCAATGCCGGTCAGGTGCATACAATCGTGGTGATAAACAAGATTGACCTCATTGACCAGAAGAAACTTGAATCGCTCGTCGAGGAGTGGCACAAAGAGTTGCCAGAGGCTGAGATAATTCCCCTGTCGGCAATAACCAAGTTCGGTGTTGACATGCTGATAAAACGGGTAGTCGAACTGCTGCCAGAAGGTGAGCCGTATTTCGACCGAGACGCACTGACAGACAGGCCAGAACGCTTCTTTGTAGATGAGATAATAAGGGAGAAGATTCTGCTGAACTACGACAAGGAGGTACCTTATGCCGTCGAAGTGGCAGTAGAGGAATTCCACGAAGAAGCAAAAATCATCCGCATTCGCGCAATAATCTATTGCGAGCGCGAGTCGCAGAAGGGCATCATCATCGGCAAAGGTGGTACATCGTTGCGCAAGGTCGGCACAGAAGCCCGCAAAGACATAGAAGCATTCTTCGGCAAGAAGGTGTTTTTGGAAACACTCGTCCGCGTCGAAAAAGATTGGCGCAACCGCGAACGCAAACTCCGTTCCTTCGGATATAATTTAGAACACAATTCAATTGACAATTGAGAATTGAAAATTGAAAATTTATGAAGAAAGCTAATGTTATACAGGAAAAGAGTTTCAAGTTTGCTGTCAGGATTGTGAGGATGTACAAGCATCTGACTGAGGAAAGAAAGGAATATTGCCCTTAAGGAAGCAAATGAGACCGCATATTGGCTTGACTTATTATTTGACTCAAGTTTCGCAAGTCACAATAAGCTCTGTAAGAGCGAATTGTCGACAAGCCGAGAGCAAGATCAAACTTGTTTGGTTTTGCCGAGGCGCGAAAGACAATGCGCAAAGCGAAATAATATAGCACAGGGCGTGAACCCTGTGTAAAAATGGTCAATACGTTAATAGAGTGCCGTAGGTACGACACATTTAGATGACACGTACGGTGAAAATAAATGTGTCGTCCTTACAGGACTTAACAGGGATAACAACCTCATACACAGGGCTCACGCCCTGCG
>JAZRYS010000214.1:0-1304 GCA_045600865.1 Candidatus Aphodosoma sp. | reverse complement strand
GTGAATTTGAGCGTTGTCTTCTCCAGACGCGAGCCGTTGTCATATTCCGAGACCGCTTCACACGAAGCATTCCCATAGTGTTCTATGGGCGTGGGCGAAGAGAATATGCTGATAGGCATCCCCGACAAGTATTTGAGGAGCAAGTCAGGAGAAAGCTCGCTGCAAGGCAGGTAGCCTATGAAACTGATTGAAGGAAGTGACTGTTTCATTGTTCTGGATTATCTGGTGGACAAATATGTTCTGAAGTTGTAGCGTTTTTCGGCACTTTTTTCTTGTGAGGGCTTGATTTGTGGTTGGTAAGCCTCTTTCCGACACAATAGACCGCACGTTTTCGCTGAAGAATCTTGGCGATGGTATTCCAGTTCCTTTCATCATCCTCGATGCCATGAGCCTTCATCCAAGTGGAGATAGCAATATCGTTCCGCTTGGTGACATTGCCAATGGTATGCAGGTCTTTCCACAGTTGCACATTAAAACGATTGCGTATGCACGCATGAAGAACGATGGCTGCACGAGGCGAGAGATAGTAATAATATCTCGTGTCCTTGCGCTTGAAGTTGGGAAGCAGAATCTCCACCTGCCCCTCCATAGGAGAAAGTTGTGGAATGTAGCTGCCATCCTTCGGAGGTGTTTGCAGCAAAGCTTCGAGAATGTCGCACTCCGCTGAACCCCGTTTCAGCCGGATTGGGACTTCTCCACCGCAATCGTTAATGAACCATTGGGCAAGATAAGGCTCTAAAGAAAGGAATACTGTCATAGGCACAGAAAGTTTAAGCACGTACAAAGTTACGAAATAAACAGTGTGCCTCAAAAGATAAATCGCATAACTCGCCGAAGTATAGTTGATTATTGGCGGTTTCATGGTCAAAAACGCAAGGATTGTGCAAAAAAAGAAAGGTACATCGCTGCACCTTTCACCAGAATGGAAGCCGAGCCTTTAAGCCCGGAACACATGACCGTGATCTCCCATGTGGTAATCATAGAACAAATCGCGTGCGAAAGCCTTGTAATCGAAGTAATTTGCAAGGCTGCCCATCATGTTGTCCAAATCATAGCACTCGCGGACGATATATTCAGCGAAATCCTCTTCTGAATCGAAATGACCCTGATAGACATCATGGAACGTGTCCATATCGTAATCATATCCCAAATCGAGGAAATCGGGTGTAAGTGTCAAAAAGAGACCTGACACTCTACGTAATTGATTTATTTATTGTATATTATAGGCAAAAACTTTCTATGGCAAAAAATCTGCTTTCACTGCGGGTCAAATCGTACCATAAAGAAGGGCCGTGAGAATGGTC
>JAZRYS010000213.1:0-13644 GCA_045600865.1 Candidatus Aphodosoma sp. | reverse complement strand
AGAATTAAAGAGCACATAATGGTGAAAATAAATGTGTCGTCCTTACAGGACTTAAATATTATAACAACCTCATACACAGGGCTCACGCCCTGTGCTAATATGTGCCGCCCCTTCAGGGCTACTACTTGCGAAACTTGAGTCATATATTTAAATCAAACTCTAGGCAACGGTAATCGCCATATTTACATTTGCGCTCACCATACACAGCACAAGGGCGGCAAGGTAAATCTATGTAACGACAATCTTCGATACGCTGCCCCCAGCCCAAGAAACCGCACTTAGGGTCAGTTGCTCCCCAGACGCTTACGACACGTGTGCCCACCAAAGATGCCAGATGCATATTGCCAGAATCCATTGTCACTACAAGTCGCAGTCCCCGCATTATTTCAAGTTCATCCGCCATCTTGTATTTACAGGCTACGCACTCGACATTCTCGTATCTGTCAGCCCAACCTTGCAGTATCTCAACCTCGTGAGCACCACCGCCGAAGAGATATACCTTTTCGTGCTTCGAGTGTTTTGCGACAAAATCCTCCATCCGTTCGAGAGGGTATTGTTTGCCACGTTTTGCCGCAAATGGGGCAATGCCTATGCCGGATTTGCCTTCCTCGGCAAACTCTGGCTCGCTGAGAACACATTTTATGCCCATCCGAGAGAACACGTCCCTATAACGTTCAATCGTGCGTTTCAGTGGTTTATGTCGGAAGCCCCGTGTCAGTAGCCATTTTGCGAAGCGTCCTTTGCGAATACGGCTTACGCGTAAGCCGTGCAATAGGCAAACCAAGTCAAGATACCAGCTGCGCCATACAGAGTGCATGTCGGCCACACCATCAATCTCGCTAATGTCAACTTCTTGCAGAAGTTTATTCAATCCTTTGCGCCCATGATGAAGACCCTTGAGGTCTGCCCCATAAAAAACAACATTAGCAGGCAGCCCCAGCCATAAAGCACTGGTTTGTTGCCTGCTTAATATTCTGAACTCAGTTTCTGGGTTCTGTTCTGCTGCTGCTCTTACCACTGGAACAAGCATGGCCACATCACCCAAAGCAGAGAATCTGATTACCAAAATCCGTCTCATCGCGGAGGTCAGCTGTCTTTGCGATAGAGTATTGGATTAAGCTCTGGGTCATTGTACATCTTCATCTGACGATAGACTTTCATGACGCGGATGCCTCTTGCATAATCGTCCAGCAACTGGTTCAAAGCTTTGGAAAGGTCTGTATATTGTTCTTCAAGAACCTTCAATTTGGCCTGACATTTAGCCAGATGCTCAGGTGTGGCGTCCTTGCGGGCAACCTCCGCACGCATGTGGAAGAGCTTGACATGGAGTATGCTGAGTCGGTCAACAGCCCATGCAGGACTCTCTGTATTGAGCTTTGCATCAGCCTGTGGGGTGATCTTGCAGTACTCTTCATAGAAATAGGTGTCTATACGCTCAACGAGGTCTGTGCGGTCCTGGTTCGACTGGTCGATACGGTGCTTTATTGCAAGCGCATCAACAGGGTTGATTTTTGGGTCGCGGATAATATCCTCAAGGTGCCACTGCACTGTGTCAATCCAGTTCTTGTTGTAAAGGTCGAACTCAATCTCACCGATTCTGTAAGGATTGCTGACAGGGGCATCGACGTTGTCAATCAGGTGGTACTCCTCCACCGACTTCTTGAAAATAGCATTAGCTGTCTCTACGAAATTCTCCATATCTTATTAAAGTCCAAATTCTTGTTTTATTCTATCCACATAGTCGGGCTTCTCCCACGAGAAGAGTTCAACCTCTATCTCCCTATCGCCTTCATAACGGTTCTCGAAACGCTTTGTGACAATGCGTGGGGTACGGCCGAAATGACCGTATGATGCTGTCTCCAGATACTTGGGCTCACGCAGACGCAGACGCTGTTCTATAGCGTAAGGGCGCATGTCGAATATCCGGTTTATGCGTTCAGCTATCTGGCCGTCAGGCATCCCAATCTTGGCAGTGCCGTATGTATTAACATAGAAACTTACAGGCTCTGCAACGCCGATGGCGTATGCCACCTGCACAAGTGCACGATTAGCCAGGCCGGCAGCCACCATGTTCTTGGCAATATGGCGTGCTGCGTATGCTGCAGAGCGGTCAACCTTCGAAGGGTCTTTGCCCGAGAATGCGCCACCGCCATGCGAGGCATAGCCACCGTAAGTATCGACTATAATCTTGCGGCCAGTGAGGCCAGTGTCGCCATGAGGCCCGCCAATGACGAATTTGCCCGTAGGGTTCACATGCAGGATTATGTCACCTTTGAAATATTTGCGCAACCCCTCATATTCCCTCTGTACACGAGGAATGAGTATCTCCTGCACATCCTTCTTGATACGTTCAACCATCGCCTTCTCCTCGTCAAACTCGTCATGCTGCGTCGAGATTACTATCGTGTGGATACGCTGTGCCACGTGGTTGTCATCATATTCTATTGTCACCTGGCTCTTTGCGTCAGGACGGAGATATGTCATCACCTTGCCCTCTCTACGGATTTTTGCGAGCTCGAAAAGCAGCACATGGCTCATGTAGAGGGCAAGAGGCATATAGTCAGGAGTCTCGTCTGTCGCATAGCCGAAGATTATTCCCTGGTCACCGGCACCCTGGCTCCATTTGTCCTCACGTTCCACGCCACGGTTGATGTCAGCGCTCTGCTCGTGGATGGCACTCAGCACACCGCACGAGGCACCGTCGAACATATATTCGCTCTTGGTGTAGCCAATCTTGTTTATCACACGACGCGCCACATCCTGAATGTCAACGTAAGCCCGGCTCTTGACTTCACCGCCCAAAATAACCTGACCTGTGGTGACAAAAGTCTCGCAAGCCACCTTCGACTCTGGGTCAACTGCCAGGAATTCGTCAAGTATGGCATCAGAAATCTGGTCAGCCACTTTGTCTGGATGACCTTCACTTACTGATTCTGACGTAAATAAGTACATATCACCTCACAAAAATAAAACTGGGCAAAGGTACAACATTTTTCTGACATACTGGCTATCTTTGCACGATTATTTTACATCTGAGGCAAAGTTAGCCACTTATGCATCTGTTGGACTTGACGAGTTCATCCGTTCGGCTATAACAATAGACGTTGGATCCATGTCAGTTGCTGCCGCGACGAGAGCATAAACAGGCAGACCTACATGACAAAAAAGGTATGCTGACATCGTGATTTCAGCGATATTCCAGCGATATTTCACCGTGCCTCCACCGGTCGGTGGAGAATCGGTGGAGAATCGGTGGAGAATTGGTGGACATTCGGTGGAGACACAAAAAAGTGTCGAAGGACAATTTCTCCGTTCGCGACGACCATCCGGCCTAAATTTCACGCAGCAGTCGTGTTCTGTTTCACGCAGAAACCATACTTTATGTTTCACGCAGAACCCGTGTTTTTATTTCACGCAGAATTCGCAGAACCCGCAGAAAGAATTTCCCATAAGTCTGCGTAGTATGCGTGAGATAAAGAAAAATATCAGAATGGCAACTTGATTCTGCCAAGCAGCAGAAGTATGCCAAGAATGATGGCTGCAACGACAATCAGGACGAATACAGACCAAAGAATCTTTTTCCAGAGCGGTGACTCTTTTTCCATGAATGGGTCGTTGCGGCGGAGCTCATCGAGATTCAGCTTAGGGATTTGCGCCATCGAGGTCAATGTGGCACCAAACATGATATTCACGATTACACGTGAGTTTATTGCCCAGCCATTGGCATTGAGAATAGGCGAGAGGTTGCGCTTGCGCAGTTTCATCCATGCCAGCAACATCGAAGGCCCGGAGATGAGCAGCAGTATTCCTGCAATTGCCAGAGGCATCTGCCACCAGGAGAGTTTCAGGAAACCCGTGACACAGGAAACCAGGAATCCACCGATATATCCAAGAGCCATGCCTATGGCAGCAAAGATACCACAGAACTTGGCGATGTCGAATGCCGCAGCACGTTGCTTTGCCTTTTCCTTGTCGGCAGGAGCAGGAGTGGCACCAGCAGCAGCCTGTTCGGTAGCCACCGTATCTACACGGTCGGTGGCTGTTGCTATCTGCGATGTGGCATTGTCCATTATCTTGTCGTTCTTGGCTGTAGCCATCTTCGACACCTGCTCGTCGATGAAGTCAGCCATCTTGCGGTAAGGGGTGAAGAATGCCTGGCGGATAGAGATTGGGTTATCCACTATCTTGGTCACTACAGCATCCCAGTCGTTGCCTGCACGGTCATAGAAGAGGGCATTCTTGCCGACACGTATGTTCTGCACATCTCCCATCGTAAGCACTGCAACAATGTCCATTGACTTGTTGAGTTTCTTCGACTGACATTTGCAATAAATCAGATACATGCCTGAGAATGCGCTGAACGTGTTATGTGCAGCCATGTCGCTCACACGCACGCAGAGGTCGCAGCAACGCTGGTCTATGTAAAGATGGCCAGCCTGGAAGATGGCTAACTTGTCACGGTTATAGAAATCGGAGAATGTGACGAAATTGCGGAGCAACTTGTAGAAATCCCGGTGGAGATGCAAGAGGCGGTCAACAGTGCTGATAGAGTCTGCCTCGCTCTGCAATGCCAGATCCTGATCTACGATAGACTGCAAGGCTGCAACACCATCATGTGTGACTATCTCGCAGACACGGTCGTAACCCAAAGCCTCGACTTTCGCACCTGCCTTACGGCCTATCCAGCCTGCGTATGTGTCAAAGCCATGTTTTATTTCGTTCCATGTGTCGATGGTCAACTTAGGAGTGGCGATATTCAACGCCTTGACCTTGTCTTGCCAAGCCGGGTTGACATTCTCAAGTTCCAGCACGCAGTCGCTGTTGACACGTCCGAGAGGCAGCAACTCTGTATTGTTAACTCCCTCAACGACGACATCAAGTTTCTCTATCGCCTCAGGAGCGAAACGCAGAAGCTGACAACGCTTGAAGAAATCGTCCATCTTGTCGCGCACAGCCATGAAGGCATCATACGAAGCACCTTTATCGGTAAAGCCGCCGGCACGTGCCTCGTCCATCCATGTCTTGTATGCAACGCATTCTGCATAAAATTCTTTTATCTGGTCGATGTTTACGCCAGGCTTGCCACTACGGTCGTTCACTGAACCAATCTGTGCCATGATTTCCTCGATGACCTTCTTGAGGAACATGTCGTCTGTCGATTCAGTAATGATAACCCCATCACCGTTGAACAGAGTCTGCTCGAAAATCTTCTTGCTGTCGGCAGTGTCTGCTATCGAAATAACAGCATTGTCATCTTCAGCAGGACGTCCGAGACTTTCAAGAATCTGACGTGCAGAGTTGTATATGCACTCGCCTTCTGCATCATCACGGTTTATGTTTGCAAGATGCACGAAATCATCACCAGTAAGCAAGGTGTCTGCATTTCGCAGCATACGGCAAAGCCATTGTGCTGTTGCGACAACCTCTGGCACCCTGATTTTGCCGTCCTTGTCATAATCCATCATCTTGAGGCTTTCCTCGTCCATTTCAAGTCCCGTGACAGGACAGGAGAGGACTGTCCAGAGTTTCTGGTCAAGCTCACCCAGATGGCGGATATCTTCGCCAGAGTCTATCTTAATACGTGGCACACCACCTACCTGTGCGAATTTCCACTGGTAACTATCCGCATCATTTTTCACCAAAGAAGTTATTTTCTTCATATTAGTATCTTTCACTAAGCCAACGGCAAATTATCAATTATCAATTATCAATTATCAATTGAACTCACACCATTTTCTCGATGTTCCAGACAAAGGCTTTTACGCCCACCTCTTCGTTTCGTTTGTCCAGTTTTCGCACATTGCTGAGCAGCTCTTCGACCTTGTCATCCTCGACAACGCACATCATGGCAGAGTTCATCTCAGGCCATGTATGTGTTCCGCGTCGTGGCTCTCCATTTACAGAACCACGACCCTGAACCTGCTCAAAAAAGGTAAACCCGCGAACATTCAACTCGTCCAGCATGAACTCCACACGCTCGGTGTTCGCCTGATTATATACTATAAATACAGATTTCATCTCCTGAAAGAATTATTTATTGTCATCACTAAGTTGCATGAAAATGAAGTCCTTGCGACGTTTTGCCAATTTCTCGGCATCACCATGTCTGTTCACAATGCCATAGAGCACAGGAACAATGATAAGGGTGACGAATGTTGCGACGGTAAGACCTCCGATAACAACCACACCCAAAGGACGCCACATTTCAGAACCCTCGGAAGCAGATATTGCCATTGGTACCATACCGAGGATTGTCGTCATTGCCGTCATGAGCACAGGACGGAGACGCGAAGCACCCGAAAGGGCAATAGCCTCCTTGAGTTCATAGCCACGCTCACGCATCAGGTTGATGTAATCCACAAGCACGATACCATTCTTGACAACGATACCTACAAGCAGAATCAGACCAAGAGCGCCAATCATATCAAGGTTCGTGTTTGTCACAAGCAACATGAATATCACACCTGGCAATGCAAACACAACCGAAATCATGATAATCAGAGGGTTTCTGAAATCCTCGAACTGTGAGGCCATAACAATGTAAACCAACATTATAATCATCACGAGCAGCACGGCCATGTCGGCAAAAGTCTCCTGCTGATCCTCGTATGCTCCACCAAAGTCGGTGTGAATGCCGAGTGGAATGTCAGTCTTGTCAACGACTTTCTGCATTGCTGCAGCCATCTCGCCAAGAGAAGTGCCTTCTGGGGTGACTTTCACTGTCACGATACGCTGACGGCTCTTGCGCTTAATCTCAGGTGGTGCCCAATACTCGTGTATTTCAGCAAGTTCCTTTATCTTGACAGTCTTGCCGTAAGCATCCATGATAGCCATTTCCTCGATATCTGTCATAGAGTCGCGGTATTTCTCCTGCAGACGAACCCTTATGTCGTATTCCTCGCCATCCTCTTTAAGATAACCGGCTGAATAACCGGAAACACGGTTACGCAGATACATTGCGGCAACAGAGGTTGAGAGTCCGTGACGTGCAAGTTTCTCCTTGTCGAATACCACTTCTATCTCCGAACGGTCTTTCTCACGGTCTATTTCAACGTCACGAGCTCCTGGAAGAGCCTCGAACTTACGCTTCAGTTCCTCAGCCAGGATATTTGTCTCGTCGAAATCATAGCCATATATCTCAAGGTCTGCAGTGTTGGCACCTCCCATACCCATGCCGCTGGAAGTAGATGCGGTATAGGTGACTATCTCCGGACGCTCGTTCATCACAGCACGGAGCGACTCGGCAATCTCCCATACGGTACGTTCACGCTCATACTTCTTTGGCAGACGGATGGTCATCGAGATTTTGTTGTTGTTGGTTGACGAGAAGAGGGAAGAGATGGAAGCATCGTCGTTTGAACCTGCACTTGAAGAAATCAATTCAATCTCAGGAGCCACCTCCATGAACTGCTGTTCAAGACTGCGGGCAATCTTCATTGTCTCCTCAATACGCGTTCCACGCTGCAATTCAACGGTCACACTCATTCGTCCGTTATCCTGCTGAGCCATAAAATCCGTTCCTATGGCACCAAGTCCTACAGGAATGAAAGAAACCACAAGCAAGGCAACCAATATGCCAAGAGTAATTGCCTTATGGCCAAGACACCATTTCAACAGACGTGCATACTGGACATCCAGTTTGTCGAGCCATGCCACAACTACACGCTGATACCAGCCCTTATGCTGAGATTCCTCTATCAATTCGCCATTTGCGCCAACTCTTACAGGCTTAGCCTTAAGCAGTTTCGAGCAAAGCATAGGGATAAGGGTGATCGCAGCAGCCGTTGACGTACAGCAGACTATCGTGACAATCCAACCAAGTTCCTTGAACATGATACCTGCCTGACCTGGCAGCATCGTAAGAGGTACGAACACAGCCACGATAACCAACGTGGTCGCAATTACAGACACCCACACCTCGTTGGTCGCATAGATTGCCGCCTCACGAGGGTTACTTCCTCGTTCTATATGTTTTGTGATATTCTCAAGCACCACGATAGCATCATCCACCACCATACCGATTGCAATGGAAAGTGAACAGAGAGAGATGATGTTAAGAGAAGAATCTGCCATCTTCAGGTAGATGAAGGCAACAATCAAGGATATAGGGATTGTAAGCGAGATGATGACTGTAGCACGCCATTTGCCGAGGAAGAAAAGCACTACCAGAATGACGAAGAGCAACGCATACATGACAGATTCGAAAAGTCCGTTGACAGCATTCTCGATATTCTCTGAAGAGTCGTAGATTGTCTGTATCTTGATGTCAGAAGGCAGTGTCTTCTTGATTTTCTCCATCTCCTTGTTGACGTCGCGGCAGACCTGAACGGTGTTTGCACCACTCTGCTTCATGATGATAAGACGCACACCCTCACGACCATTTACACGCTCATCGAGTGCCACATCTTTTATGGTATCACGCACCTCGGCAATGTCGCGGATATGAATCTGCTTGCCTTGCGGAGTTGTTGCAATCACGATATCCTCCATCTCAGAGCTTTCGATATACTCACTCTGCACACGCATCTGATACTGTTCCTTGCCCATCTTTACAGAACCAGATGCAAGGTTCAGGTTGTTGTTGCTCACTGCCTGACCAACAGCCTCAACAGAGAGGTTATAAGCGGCAAGCTGCTCTGGGTCAAGGTCTATATAGACATAACGGTCTGGCGCACCACTGAGCGAGAGGTTACCTATGCCGTCAACCCTGTTGAGCACGTTCACGACGTTGTCATCGAGTATCTTCTCCAATCCTGCATAACTCTCGTCTGCCGTGATTGCATACTGGATGATAGGAAATGACGATGTGTTGAACTTGAAAATCAAAGGACGAGAGACACCGTCTGGCAGGTTGTCATAAATCATGTCTATGGCTGAACGTATGTCGTTCACAGCCTCGTCCATGTTAGAACCCCACTCAAACTCCAAAGTTACAAGAGACATGTAGTCCTTTGACGAAGAGGTGATTTCCTTCAGACCGTCAACAGAGTTAAGTCCGTTTTCCAGAATCTTCGTCACGTTAGTCTCAATCTCAGAGGCATTTGCTCCCGCATATGATGTCATCACCGAAATGTATGGCGGTTCCATCTCAGGGAAGTTGTCGATAGGCAGCTTTGACAAGCAGAAAAGGCCTATCACTATCACCGCCACGAAAATCAGAGTGGTGGTGATTGGTTTTTCAATAGCCGATTTATATATACTCATGGCATTACTGTTCTATTATTCTTTGATATCCATCTTGGCACCATCAACAAGGCGAGCCTCACCTTCGACAACCATCTCATCGCCTGAATGAATCTCGCTGCTGATGATTTCAATCTCGTCATCGAAACGCTGACCGAGAGTAACGTCAACACGTTTTGCTACGCCATTGTCGTTTATGAACACATAGCGGTTGTTTGCTCCCTGAAGTTTCAGTACAGCTTGGTAAGGGACGACGATTGCTGAGTCGCGACCGAGGGTCAGTCTTGCCTGGGTGTACATACCTGGACGGAGACGCTCACTCTGGTTAGGAATCCTTACTTTTACAGTAAAGGTATGTGAAGCTGCATCGATTGTTGGGAAAATCTTCTCGACTGTTCCTTTGAATACCTCGTCAGGATAGATGTCTGATGTCAGCTCTACCTCCATGCCCGTCTTGACAAGAGGGAAATGGCTTTCAGGCACGGCAACCTCTGCCTTGAGCACATTTATCTGCGTCAGGACAAGGATTGGCTGACCGCCATAAAGTTCACCTTCCTCATAGTTCTTGGCGGAGATGACACCACTGAAAGGTGCCTTTACGTATGTGTTCTCCTCAAGGAAGTCAAGATTTTCCTTTGTACTCTGGTATTGTGTTTTCAGGTTGTCGTATGCCTGCTGGGTAACGGAACCAGTCTTGAGCAAAGCCTCCATACGGGTCATCTCAACGCCCATGTTGACATAATTCAGACGTGCAGTCTTGTACTGCAGTTCGTCCATCATCACAAGGTTGTCGCCCTTATTGACGCAAGAACTCTCTTCAACGTAAATGCGTTTGATTGTTCCTGTCACTGATGGAGCTACGTTCTGAGTCTCATAGCCTTGTAATACGACACTGAGTAATGTCACACGGTCAAACTCACGCATTTCCAATTTCTGCACCCTTACAGGTTCTATTCTCTGCTCGCCTTCTTCGGCTTCTTCCTTGCAGCCAGCCATCGACAATGCCATGCCGCATACTGCTGCTGCAATAAAAAACATTTTAAACTTTCTCATATCTGTGATTCTTTTTTATTCGTTTATTTAACGTCCAACAGGTTCTTGAGTGCCATCTGGGCATTCAGCAATGTCACGATGGCCTGGATATAATTGCTGTTTGCATTCAGGAGGTTGGTGTTTGCAGTTGTAAGGTCCAGTGCAGACACCCTGCCATACTGGTATTTGTTGCCGGTTGACTTCATCACACGGTCCATGACTTCAATGTTCCGTTTCTGAATGTCGTAATTCTCATAGGCATTTATAAGATTGTATTTGGCCTGACGGTAAGAAAGCTCAATGCCGTCCTTTGCGTTTTCAAGGTCATTTTCCGCTTTGGTCTTTGCAATGCGCTTTTCATGCACTCCTGCGGCACGCTTGCCGCTTGACCACAAAGGAACGGAAAGAGTCACTCCGACAACGTTAGGCGGTGTCATGTTCATACCCTCGTCTTCTCCGAAATAGGTCTTGGCTGAATACTGGTAGTAGGCCGAAAGTGTTGGTATGTATGCCATACCGGCCATTATCACGTTTTTCTCGGCAAGCTCCAGATTCTTTTCTGCCAGTTTGTATGTGTTGTTTTTGGTTATGTCAAAGTCTGCATGAAGCAAATTGACGGCAGCCTCGACATTCAGTACGTCTTCCAATTTGTCTGTCAGCACGATACGGACATTAGATCCGACACCCATGGAATATGCCAATGAATTGTACAGCAGTGCAATGGAACGTTGAGTTGACTTTATTGAACTCTCCAAGCTTGCCACCTGCACTTCCAGTTGGTCAGCATCTGTCTGTTCCGCAGCACCAACCTCGACAGCACCTGCTGTCATTTGGTAGAGGGCACTCAGGTTTGCCTTGGACGAGTCGAGCACTGCAAGTGTCTTTTCCATGGCAAGTATCGTAAGATATACATTTTCAACATCAACAACCAGACTCACCTCTTGCTCGTCACGGTTGATGCGTTGCATATCTACAGCCACGTTGTTCAGCAGTGCACCTACAACCATCTGTCCATTAAGTGCAATCGAAGCATTGACTGACATTGTACCGTTAGGATTCATTGGGATAGAGAATCCTTTCATGTTCATTTCATAGCCGCACATATTCTGATATACCATCTGCATGTCTGCCTGAGGCAACATTGCCGCAATCGTCTGCCACCTCTGAGCCTCGGCAATTTTGACGTCTAAGGATGCGTTACGCAGGTTATGGTTGTGCTGCAACGCATACTGGGTAGCCTCTTGCAGGCTTACGGACATTTCCTCGGAATAAGTAATCACTTCATTCTCTTGATTCTGTCCTGTCATGCCTGTTATTCCAACCAGGAATCCCAGCACCAAACTCAAAAATCTTTTTTTCATATAGTAATTGTGTTTAATTTCTCAATATCCTCAGCATGTAATCCAATGACTCTTCCGAACGTTCGGCAATTGTCATTCCCTGAATCTTGCCCATGGCCAGTTTCATCATTGCATTCATCACCCTTGACGCCATCTCCACATTCACGTCTGTCCGGAATACACCTTCATTTTGTCCTCTTTCTATAAGTGCCCTCAGTTGCTGGCAGCGTACGACATCCATTCTGTCGCTGAATTTCACGAACAACTCGGGATAATACTTCTCCAAGTCATAGAAAAAGGCCACATGTTTCTCAACAATGGCCTGCCTTGCCAGGAATTTGTGCAAGTTGTCTCGCATGTGGTCTATTACCGATTCTCCCTCTTTCTCCTCGTCTTTTGTATTGTGCATCTCCTCAAGACCTTTTTCAAGCAATCCCTCAACCAGTTTCTCTTTCGTCCTGAACACATTATAAAATGTCTTTTTCGATATCCGCATTTCGTTGCAGACATCGTCAACCGTCACACTCCTCAACCCATATTTCAAAAACAACTCTCCAGACTTCTTTATAATCAGTTCTTTCATATCTTCTCAAAAACGGGTGCAAAGTTACTACTTTTTAATGAACCACCAAACATTATATTGGTTAAATATTCTTAATACAACATCTTGATTTTTCAAAGTACTGATTCTATGCTTACTATAGGAAACTTTGATACAATAAAAGTTTCCTTGTTGCTGAAAAATGCTGTAGGAATACATATCTAAGAGCCATTATGTTATCAATTATAAATTTGTTGATTTTTTATTGGGTAAAAGTGCATTCCATTCCAAAAAATATTCGTACCTTTGTAGCGTGATTTTTCGTTGCAAAATATAATCCACACAATATGTTCCCATACAAAGTCTTTGCAGGCACAAACAGCCGACCTCTCGCAGAACGTATCTGCGCCAAACTGGGCTGTGAATTAGGCAAATGCACTTGCCAGAAGTTCTCTGACGGCGAATTTGCAGTATGGTATGACGAGACAGTCCGTGGCTGTTATGTCTATCTTGTACAGTCAACATTCCCTAATGCTGACAACCTCATGGAGCTTATGCTCATGATTGATGCTGCCAAACGTGCGTCAGCGTACAAAATCATTGCCGTCATGCCTTATTTCGGCTGGGCACGTCAGGACCGCAAAGACAAACCACGTGTCTCAATCGGTGCAAAGGTTGTTGCAGACATGCTCTCTGTTGCAGGAGTTGACCGTATCATCACGATGGATCTTCATGCAGACCAGATTCAGGGCTTCTTCGACATCCCTGTTGACCACCTCTATGCCTCAACAGTATATATTCCTTACGTAAAGAACCTTGCACTCGAAAATCTTACAATCGCCTCTCCAGACGTTGGCGGTTCAAAGCGCGCCTCTACATACGCAAAGGCACTTGACCTTCCACTCGTTCTCTGTCACAAGACTCGCGAACGTGCAAATGTCGTATCAAACATGAAGATTATCGGTGACGTGGCTGGCCAGAACGTACTCATCATCGACGACATGGCAGACACGGCAGGAACACTCTGCAAGGCTGCAAACCTCATGATGGAGAATGGTGCAACTTCTGTACGTGCTATGGTTTCTCACGGTGTGCTCTCTGGAAAGGCTGCCGAAAACATTATGAACTCTCAGCTCACTGAGCTTATCATCACCGACTCTATTCCATTTGATACAGCTAAGTGTCCAAAGGTTCATGTCCTCACTATTGCAGATATGTTCGCCGAGACAATCCGCCGTTCATATAACAATGAGTCTATCTCGACAATGTACCTGATGTAATATTGTCGTTTCGAACAAATAAACCAAGAGGGTATGTCATCAATTTTGACATGTCCTCTTGGTTTATACCCCGTCATTTTTTTGTCAAAAAACTCCAAAAACTGACGCCCTATCCGAAAATAATTAGTATTCAAGTTTCGCTAGTTGCCAAAAAGCTCTGTAAGAGCGACATAGTATAGCGCAGGGTGTGAACCCTGTGTAAAAATGGACAATACGTTAATAGAGTGCCGTAGGTACGACAGAATTAAATGCATATATGGTGAAAATA
>JAZRYS010000212.1:0-5004 GCA_045600865.1 Candidatus Aphodosoma sp. | reverse complement strand
AAGCTTGCGCAGCACCTTACACTTATTCAGATTCAAGTCACCTGTGATATTATCTGCTGCTCCCTGCATGTTGAGCTCTGCAATTCGGCTTGCACCATAGATTCGTATTGGATCATTCACCGTGAAGGCATTTCTGAATACCAAGGTCACGGTATCGCCTTTCCTTGCCTCTTCGCTTGATTGCAAATGAGGCGTATTGTTGGTACCATAGCCAAAGTAATAGAGCTCATTACTTGTTACGACAATGGTATTGGCTGCATCAGTGGCCTTACGGCTCATATACATGTCAATGTTGTCTGACAAGTAGTTTCCTGTCTCATACTTTGCATCAAGCAAGGCAAAACGATTATGGATAAACCAGTGTCTGAATGCTTGCTTGTCACCTTTGAGGGCATAGATATATGGATATTTCACGATGCCTGTCTTGGTTGGCACGCCTTCCGTCTGGGGCTTGATATACTTGATCTCGCCACTTTTATTGTAGGCGCGTCCACACCAGTTGCCCTGTTGCTCCTTATCGAATGTTTCGTTCACGAGCTCTTCTGAAAGTTTCTCTCGCATCTTGGTGGCCATCGCCTTGATCTCATCGCCAAGGTTGGCCAGCACAAGGCACCACAACCAAGAATCATGACCTTCCAATGCGTACTTGCTCTTGTCGCTGTCCCATGTATCACGAGTTACATTATACAGGTAAGCCAGCATAGAGTCGTTGCGATCACCAAGCTGGGTATCACCATCATAATACAAGAAATACCAGATCAGGGCATCCCAAGTAGCCAATATCATATTTTTGGCTCTTTGGTCAACATTCAGAAAGTAATCTGTGAATATCCACCAGCACAGGAGAAAGTCTTTGTCAAAGTATTGTGAAACCTCAGTCTTGAATTTAGGGCTGTAGAACGTGCTTACATCATTAGGGGTTGCCCCACTTGGCACACAGTCCCTTATCCATCCCCAAAGACGCTTGAAGGCATTCTTCTTTGCCTGAGGTGCATTAGCCCATTTCGTATCTGCTCCACCTGTCTTGGCCGGATAATTAAACTCCAGGGCATTATTGAACTGCTTTTCTGCCTGGGCGTCGAGGTCTGCTTCTGCTTGGAAAAGACATAATGGCTCTGTATTGTTCAAGAACTCAAATGCTATCGGTTCCTTAGGGGTGAAGCCTTCCACTCCCTCCATTCCGATAATCTCATGCCAGTCGCTTTTGTCGTGGTTCAGGTTATACTGTCCGTAATAGACAGGCACATCTTCCATCCTCTCAGCAGAGAACACGTCTATTGGGTAGCCATCAACAGAAGTACGGACAGAACTGTCCACCTTCTGAGGTGGTGTCAGGAACCCAAGGGCTTTCATCATATTGTTCCAGAGCTTCGCACCGCCGGTATTCTGCGCCATTGAGGAATCCGAGTAATCTGCCTTTGGGCAAAGGATCTTCACCTTCTTCTGACCAATGCGCAGTGCTAACTTCAATTCATCCTGCTGCACACCATTGACGTACATTTCCGGATTGTCACCTTTAGCACAATAGATTCTATAGTTCTTTGTTGGATATTTGGTTGAGCTCGTTCCCTGAATCCTTATGTACACATTATGAAGATAGACATATCTTCCATCTGGAAGCCAAAGGTGAACATCTGCAAGGAAGTCCGCACTCTTGTTGTTTTCCGCATTTACAGGTGCAAGTCCATCTTTGCGGAGCACAAGCATGATAGCCTTACCTTTTTTCCGAAGTTTCTGGAAGTCCATGCTGACACCATCCTCACCAAGCACGTTGTTTTCCTCGAACAACGCTGCCATTTCATCCAATGTCTGGCGGTCAATTATATGGTTGTCCATTTCTTCGTCATCTGTAAGGCTTCTGTTATATACCCTGACGACTCTTACTTCCACGTTTGCACCGTCACTAATGAAGTCTATTCCATGAGGCGTATTCTGTATGAAGTTGTCACTGTCACCGTAGATGTCTGCTGCTGCACGCACTCCGTTCACATACAGCTCCATCAGTCTGCCATCTGCGCGTCTGCCAATGACAAATGCCAATTTAACCCACATGTCTGAGCCGTACTGTCGTCCCACGCCTACAGGTTGAGTGGTTTTGTTTCCGTCTTCATCCTCAACCTCCTTGGTGGAACCTGTGTACATCATTGCCTTCTCCGCGGTTATCTGGAATCCTTTGGTACCATCCATGCAGCTCACAACATCAGCTTCCTTGTTGGTAATGTTTGAGACCTTCATTTCAACCTCTATCGTGCATCCATTTGTTGCTGCATCGGTCACAAATGGCTTGATGTCAACATGAGCCTTGGCACCGTTCATGAGCTTCAAAGAATCACCTGTCCAACCGCTCGTATTCCAGTCCACATTTTCAAAGGTCGTCTTAACGTCCCCATACTCCCAATGGGCAGGATCGCTTTCTCCGTTACTTCTTCCTGCAGCACTCAGTTTAAGCTGAAGTCCATAGGTTGCCTCGTTCACGTCGATACAGCTGTTGCTTACATCTATATACAGCAGGTATTCCGATGCACCACTCACAAGCCTTATGGTCTGCAATCCCTGTACGGAAAAACGGTTTGCATAGGTCTGGATGCTACGAGGCACCGACACTTCCTGAGTGGCAACATCATTTTGCAAGATAGTCATAGAGGCTGGTGTTACGCCTGGATCATATACGGCATACTCGAATTGCAACTGCTCATATTGTCCAGCTGCAATCTTCGGCGTACGATGATCTGAAGTAAAGATACGGCCATCCTTGAATATGAGCTTTGTGCCGATAAGGGGTACAAAGCTTCCAGCCTTAAAGATGTCGAAATAAATGCTCTCACTCCGAAGGGTTAAGTCTGCACTTGCTTCCATTTCCGCAACAAGCTGTACTGTATGGCGACCAATGCTAAGACCACCCATTGGAATGCTGAAGCTGCCGTTTGTCGTGCCGCTTCGCGTAACGGTGGCACTATCATGCTGTCTGCCGTCCAGATATATAGTGACAATCTTTGTTCCTGTTCCCTGGACAGCATAAGGGATGATGGCGCTCTCTCCGGAATCGTAGCCGCCTGTGCTTATGCCGCTGCTTAGGTCATAGCTGCTCTGTAGGCTCAGGTTTACGACCTTCACATTCACATAAGCCTGTTTTGACTGAGGATTACCAGTGTTCGGATCATTGGTAGTCGCTCTAACATAGATGTCTGTCATACCTACCTGCAGATACTTGCTTATATCAAGTGTGTAGGTATCACGGTTTACATCTTCATCGACTTTACCATAGACCAGGACGGAACCTCTCAATATACGAATCTCAATGGTTGCCTTTTGTCCGGTGGTCTGTCCGGCTTCATCACCTCCTACATGTTGATGGTCATAGCTGTATGTAAGAAGGCATTCTCCACCTTCCTTGATGATGTTCTGACTGACACTTGCACCAAGCACGATCTTGGTTGTCTGCGTTTCACCGCCTCCGCCACCGCCTCCTGCAGCTAACGTGAACTGCGTAATGGCAGCACCACTCTTGTTTTTGAGCGTTACCGTCTGCGTGCCGTCATCGCCCTCTTCTACATCACTGTCAAAAAGGGTACTGCTCTCTATCTCATTGAACTTGCCAGCTACGGCTTGGTTCTGTACAGGGTTTGTGCTCTGAGGGTCTAAGCTCTCATCAACTGTCACTTCCTCAACAGTCAGATTGATGTTACCCTGGCTGTCTGGAGTCTTCTTCTGACCGTTCAGGGTAACGCTCTTGACAGTACCGCCACCGCCAAAGTCATCCCAGCTGCTTTCACTCTCCCAACTTACGATATTGGTACCGACGAACTGCTTGGTCTGCCATTTGCCTTGACTGACCTCAAAAGTGACGCACGCACCTTTTGTACGCATTTTCTCTTCTACAGCCTTGATGGCAGTAGCGAGAGTATAGAAGCCACTTTCAAGCGGATAGAGATTGCTCACATTGATAGTGTTACCTCCACCGGCTCCACTGACTTCAACAAGGTTTTGTTCCTCTTCACTCCAGGAGTAGAGGGTATCTTCAAATAAGTAGAGCTTGCCCTTCAGAGGATGGAAGCCATCGCCCATGTACAACTCCTTCTCTGGGAAATTTCTGTAGAAGAGACCATCTTCAACATAGAAACATGTACGGTTTGTGTCATACATAACAGGAAGACCTTTTTTCTCTGTGAATAGAGAAGGATCCTCAATTTCTACGAGGTCAGTGATACCGTAGAAACGTACAGTTGAGCCATCGCGTGCTGTAACGGCTACATTCTCATAGCGCTCTACAACCGCTTTGGCTTCTTCTGTCGCCTTTTCCGTTTCCTCTTTGGCGGTTTTCGCTTCGTCTGCTGCGTCCTGAGCTGCCTGTGCTTTTGTCTCAGCATTTCCTGCTGCAGTATTGGCATTCCTGGTTGCGGTCTCTGCCTGAGACTTTGCTGCCAAAGCCTGTGCTGCTGCATCAATGGCTGGTTTGCCAAGTAAGCTTACAGGGGCGCTTACCAATTCTGTGCCTCGCATTGCAGGAAGGGTCTTCACACCATCAAGGCTTGTAACCTCTTCAAGTTCTGCAACGCCCTGGCTCTCGCTTTTAATAGTGTTCAGGATGTCTCTTTTCAGTTCCTGCTTCTCTTGATCTGTCAATGTTGCCATAGTCTATATTGTTTTATTCAACGTTTAGCTTTTAATCTTGTCTGTTAATTGTTCTCGCTGTGTATTTTGTCGTAAAACCGTC
Organism: Candidatus Aphodosoma sp.; assembly: GCA_045600865.1. Lineage (GTDB taxonomy): Bacteria > Bacteroidota > Bacteroidia > Bacteroidales > Paludibacteraceae > Aphodosoma. Next base: position 290 of record JAZRYS010000212.1, on the reverse strand, counting down.
TATTGTAGCAGTTCTATCAGGATCATAGACGAGTAGGACTTCTACACTATCTCCTGCGCCCATCCCGATACTTTCCCATCTGCCACCATCCCAATGGGTAAACAAAGGATATTCTTCTGTACTCCAAGGTTTGTTGTTACTACTGTTCGTAATATTATTGCGACCATACACCCCAAAGTTACTTGAGCCCAGGTCTGCACTAATTACAAAGCGTACAGCAAATGGGGTATTTGCACCTATACCTAACGCATCACGAACAGAGTGCAAACGAGGGAAGCAGATTCCGGAAT
>JAZRYS010000211.1:0-32731 GCA_045600865.1 Candidatus Aphodosoma sp. | reverse complement strand
TGTCTTTTCCTGAAAAAAGTTGACGGATTTTGGATAAAAAAACTGTTTTTCTTGACGATTTTCTGTAACCGTTGACATTTTTCCTAAATTTGTTGTCATCTTCCTAAATTACTTGACTTCGTCCTGTTTTTGTTTACATGCGACTAATTCTAGTTCCGTTGGCGGTTTGATTTGGCCGGCAGCTGCCGGCCAAATCAACCCGCCAACGGAACTACCGCCAAGCTTTCTCCTGCTCTCCACTTTGCCGGTGGACCTCAGATGGTGTCTTGTATGAGATGCTCATGTGCGGACGTTTTTCATTGTAGAACTTAATGAAATCACCTATGCCTTCCCTTGCTTTCTCTATGCTGTCATAGAGTGGTATGCGATATAGCTTCTCGTTCTTGATGATTCCATTAATGCGTTCAGCAATTCCGTTGTCAGTTGGCTTATAATCCTCAGTCATACTGATTCTTATATTGTGCAAGTTTAGCTCACTCACATACATGTCACAGCAATACTGCACACCCCTGTCTGAATGATGGATAAGTTGCGACAGGTCGCAGCCCTCTGCTTGTTCAATGGCCTGTCTGAGAGCATCAAGCGTGTACTTGGCCTCAAGCGTCGGACTGAGACACCAACCTATCACCTTATGTGAATACGCATCTGTCACAAGGTGAAGGTAACAGCACTTGCCGTTCGTAAGTTGAATGTATGTAATATCACTAACCCACAATAGGTTAGGTCCCTTAGGAATAAAGCCTATAACAAGGTTCTTATATTTGTGGTATCTGTGGTTGGAATTGGTCGTATGCCTTGGCTTTGGCCGCTTCAAGCACAATCCCGAACGCTTTAGCAGTTCAAAAAAGGCATCGCGGCCAATAAAGCTTTCTTTGTACACGTTCTTGCCCATCAGCCATAGTTTCCTGCCTCCAATGCCAGGATCCTCATCCCTCACTGATTTAACAAACTCAGTGATAGTCTTTTCCATAACACACTTGTTGATAGATCTTTCGGTTTTTTGATACCAGGCCTGCCTTTTATGGCCAAACAGTCCGCAAGCAGTTGTTACGCTCAGGCCTTTCTGCTCGCAGAGTTCTTCTACTGCTTGGCCCCAGATTTTTTTCTTATCTTGATCCCGTTGCGTTCTGCAATGTCTATCATTGTGTTAAGTGCATCAACCTTAAGCCTTTCATATTCAAGTTCCTTCTGGACTCGCTTAAGTTCGACCATCAATTCTGCTTCTGTCTTTCTTTTTGGCATGTCTTTTCCATCAACCGCATCTTTAGTGACTGGTTTTGGAAATGCAAAGTTAGCATTTTTTTCACACCTGACCAAAGATTCCGCCATTTTTGCATAACGAAATTTCCATACTTTCAACAAACTTGGACTCGTTAGACAATATTTCTCTTCTATTTCTCTGTCTGACAATTTGTTGACTATGCAATCTCTGACAATTGCAATTCTCTCTTCTCGAGAATAAATACTTTTTCCCATAGTGGTTTCATTTGTGTCAATATATTTCAGGACAAGACATTGCACGTTGCGTTGTCAGGTCAGAAATATTCCGTATCTTTGCATCGAGTTATTAACCTGCTACAGTCTTGCCGTAACTTGTTTTATGGCAGGATTATGCGGGAATATGTTTCACCTAATACCATTATTTTATGAGCAAACCCTTTGGTTTGAATGCAGAGTCAACGTTTAATCTTCCGTTGATGCCTGCAAATCTTCCTTCGCTCATCGCTTTGCTGACGAAGAACGTTCCTGAATCCTGTCGTCCGGCCGTGGCTAATGCGGTCTTTCCTGCGCTCGGCACTCTTGTGTCTGACGTGAGGTTTGACCTCATTGACGGCTCTACGGGTAAGGAACCAACCTTCATGTGCGTGCTGATGGCGAAGCAGTCTTCCGGCAAGTCTGCCGTTAACGCTCCTATCAAGTTCATTCTTGAGCGTGTCGAACAACGTGACAAGGTCAACCGTCTTCGCGAGAAGGCTTGGCTTGCTGCCGTGAACTCTTGCAGTTCGCGTCAGGAGAAGCCCGAACGTCCTGACGACCTTGTAATCCAGATTCTCTGCGACGACATGACCAATGCTGCCTTCGTGCGCAGGTTGGCTGATGCCAAAGGCCGTTACATCTACACCAAGATGGACGAGCTTGAGCTTCTGAACAACCTCCGTACCTCTGGCACAAAGGATGTCGGCAAGATTATCCGTCTGGGCTTCGACAATGCCGAGTATGGACAGGAACGTGTGAGCCGTAATGCTGTAACAGACCGTGTGCCAGTGCGTTGGAACTGGAATGCCTCTGCCACTATCCAGAAGGGTATGGAATTTTTCCGTGGCCGACTGATTGACGGCACGCTTTCTCGTGTCAACCTCTGCACAATCGTCCGTGAACGTGGCGCAGAGTTCCGCTATCAGCCTTACGACCAGTCGTTTGCCGACAGTCTAAAGCCTTTCCTCGACAACCTTGAGAACACACATGGCAACATCCATTGCGACGAGGCATTCCGCATGGCGGAACGCCTGCAGAACAAGTGCATGGATATCAGTTATCAGTGTGACGATATGGTTTTCGAGGAACTTGCATCTCGTGCAGTCACCATTGCCTACATGAAGGCTATGGTGCTCTACATCGCCAACGGTTGCAAGTGGGATGATGCAATTGACCAGTTCTGCGAGTGGTCGCTCGACTACGACATGGCATGTAAGTGTCATTTCTTCGGACAACAGATTGCACTTGCTCAATCCAAGGAGGATTTCACGTCACGTCGCGGTCCTGTCAATCTTCTTTCCTACCTGCCAGAAAAATTCACGAAGCAAGACCTTGTCAACCTTCGTTTGAACGTTGGCATGTCCGAGGATTGTGGTTCAATCCTAAAGGTCTGGACTTGCAGGAAGTACATCTCCTACAACAAATCAACAGGCTTTTATTCACAGACTAAAGCCTGCGCATAACGAGCTTCTGATTTGGTTTCTGAGTCTGCGGTCAATGACCGCAGACTCTTTTTATATCTACATATAGTTAATTGTATTCATTTATGCCAAATAAGCATAAAAAAATATGCTTATTTGGTAAATGCTATTTAAGTGTTTTATATACAATGATATACAATAGGAAAATAAAATAAAACATATCATTTTTGTCTCCATATTTGCATGTATTTTCCTCGAAAATGGCCAAAAATGAGTGTTTTTGGAAAAATAAATAAAAAATATTATGTCTATTTGGAATAAAATGTGTACCTTTGCAGAAAATTTGAGAAATATATGATTTATACGGCACAACTTGAGCAGCAGATTACCGGCAGGCTAAGGATAGATAACCCTTGGTGGACTGAAAACAGGATTCCTCAATATTATGAACAGATGAGTCCTCGTATGTATCTTGATATCTTTTATCGTCTGGTTAGAGATGTCGATACCAAACGTGCCTTGATTCTGATGGGGCCAAGACGTGTTGGCAAAACAGTAATGCTGTATCATACGATAGCAAGGCTGATTGATGATGGTGTTCCTGCGCAGAATATAATCTTCGTCTCTGTAGAGACGCCTATCTACAGCAACATACATCTGGAACAGCTTTTCAATATAAGCAAGAAGGCATTGTGCAAGCCAGAAAACGACCAAAGCCAGTATTATGTCATATTTGACGAGATACAATATCTTATGAACTGGGAGGTGCATCTGAAGTCCCTTGTTGATACATACAAAAATGTCAAATTCATTGCCAGCGGGTCAGCTGCCTCTGCGTTGAAGAAGCAAAGCAACGAGAGCGGTGCAGGTCGTTTCACCGATTTCAGCCTGCCTCCACTGACTTTCTATGAGTTCATACATCTGAAAGGGTATGAAAACATTATGAAGGAGCAGCAGATGATATGGAACAACAAAGAGGTTTCCTATTGGAATACCATTGACGTGCGCAAACTTAATTCGCTGTTCATCGATTATATCAACTATGGCGGTTACCCTGAAGTTGTTTTCAATGAGCGGATGCAGCAAGATCCTGGCCAGTTTGTCAGACATGACATTATCGACAAGGTTCTTTTCAGAGATTTGCCAAGTCTTTATGGAATAACTGATGTATATGAACTGAACTCTGTATTCACGATGATAGCTTATCATTCAGGCGGCATTTTTTCGTATGAGTCGATGTCGAAAGAGTCTGGCGTGAAGAAAGAGGTTGTCAAGAAATATATACAGTATCTGGAGACTGCATTTCTGATAAAGGTTGTGAGAAGAAGCGACGACACAGCCAAGAGGTATCAGCGCGACATAACGTTCAAGATATACCTTACCAATCCATCTCTGCGATGTGCATTGTTCCAGCCAATAAGAGAGAGTGACGGCGAGATAGGGGAAATGGTCGAGACGGCTGTATATGCTCAGTGGATACCTCGGCAAGGAGCGAACATAACCTTTGCCAACTGGCGCATGAGCAATAAGGAACAAGGGGAAGTGGATATAGTCGGATTGGATCTGGGCCTGCAGAAACCTGTGTGGGGAGCAGAAATTAAGTGGAGCGACCGTTACGTGCAGCATACAGGCGAACTTGTATCTCTTCTTTCGTTTATGGAGAGGAACAGAATGCCAGAAGCGATAGTCACCACAATGACCGAGACTGCTGACAAAGAAATGAACGAAGTGAGGCTTCACTTCCTGCCAGTGGCATGCTATGCCTACACCGTGGGCCGTAATACCCTGATGCACACGAAACAGGATTATGGTTTCTGATAACGTATAAAACGGACGAAGTCCTACTTGAGAGAGTAGGACTTCTCCTGTAATCATATAGTCAATAAATCAATCTGGCAATATCAGAACAGAATCGCCGTAGAAGCCAAAGCGATAGCCCAGCTTGATTGCCTCTTTGTATGACTCCATCAGGAACTCATGACCGGCAAATGCACTTTGGGTCATCAGCAGTGATGTCTTAGGCAACTGCAGTTTTGATATGAGGCAGTTGGCCGTGGTGAATTCGTATGGAGCAAAGATGAACTTGTTTGTCCATCCTTCGAAAGGCTTGATCATGCCGTTGGCTGTTGATGCTGTCTCAAGTGTGCGCAGTGTTGTAGTTCCCACGGCACATATTCGTTTTTCGAGTTTGTTGGCCTTGTTGAAGAGGTCGCACACTCTTTCGCTGACATCAATCTGCTCGGAGTCTGATTTGTGTTTCGTAAGGTCGTCAACATCAATGTCGCGGAACATATTCACGGTCAGGTAAAGAGAAATGAAGTCATAGTCAACACCTTTTATCTCAAGACGTTTCAATATTTCACGTGTGAAGTTTATACCTGCAGCAGGGGCGAGCACCGAACCTTCCTTGGTGGCATAGATTGTCTGGAATCTTTCTGCATCAAGCGGTTCTGGTTCGCGAGTGATGTGTTCAGGCAAAGGTGTCCTGCCAAGGGCAAAAAGGTCGCGTTTGAACTCTTCGTGCGTGCCGTCGTAGAGGAATCTCACGGTGCGTCCACGTGCGGTGGTATTGTCGATGACCTCTGCCACGAGCGAATTGTCTGGTCCGAAATAGAGTTTGTTGCCGACGCGAATCTTGCGTGCAGGCTCTACAAGCACATCCCAGAGTTTCAGTCTTTCGTTCAGCTCGCGGAGCAGGAAAACCTCGATGTTTGCGTTTGTTTTTTCCTTGTTGCCGTGCATACGGGCAGGGAATACCTGTGTATCGTTCAAAAGGAATAAATCCCCCTCATCGAAATAGTTAATGAGCTCTTTGAATATCTTGTGTTCCACAGTCTTGGATTTTCTGTGCAGCACCATGAGACGGCATTCGTCGCGGTCACATTCCAGAGAGTTCTCTTCCTTCAGTTCTATTTCGCCTTTGTCGTTGTATCTGTACGACGAAGGGTATTGAGCAATCTGCTCTTCCGGTAGTTCGAATTTGAATTGAGAAAGCTTCATTATTGTTCATTTAAATTGTTATTATCATTGAATAGGGCGGTAAGGTCCGTAGGGTTCATACATTGTTCTACGGTGATGTTCCCTACACGTGTGCGCCTCAGATCCGTCAGATAGGCTCCGCTGTTCAGCTTTACGCCAATGTCACGTGCCAGAGCACGGATGTATGTCCCTTTGCTGCACACTACACGGATGACTGCCTGCATCTGTTCTCTGTCGAAACTGACAAGCTCAATTTCGTCTATGACAAGCAGTTTGGCCTTGAGTTCAACTTCCTTGCCTTTGCGTGCATAGTCGAATGCCCTTTTGCCATCCACCTTGACAGCAGAATAGACAGGTGGTACCTGCCATATCTCGCCGAGAAAGCATTTCATAGTCTCTTCGAGCAGTTCCTTCGTGATATGGTCTGTCGGATATGTGGCATCTTCGGGATGCTCACGGTCGAACGATGGGGTGGTGGCTCCAAGTTTGAGCGTGGCAACGTACTCTTTCACACCATATTGCAGTTCTTCGATGTGCTTTGTTGCCTTTCCCGTGCAGACTATCACCACTCCAGTTGCCAATGGGTCGAGCGTTCCGGCATGGCCGACTTTCAGTTTTTTCTGTTTCAGTTGTCGGCAGATTGCACCACGCACCCGGTTCACCACGTCAAAAGATGTCCACCCGTATGGCTTGTCGAAATAGAGTATCTCGCCCTCTACGAAATTCATGCCAACAGACTATAAAGTATTGATGCCACGCCTGCCAGCAGACAGTAAATCGCAAAGTAGATGAGTTTGCCACGTTTGACCAACTCAATCATGAATCGGCAGGCAAACGCACCGGCGGCAAATGCAGCCAGAAATCCTACCACCAATGGCAATACGCCAATGTTAGAAATCAATGCTGGTTCTTCGATTACATCCTTGCAACTGAGAATAGCCTGTCCAAGAACAGGAATAAGCACCATTATGAACGAGAACTGTGCCACTTTCTCTTTCTTGTTGCCGAGTATCAGACCTGTGGCGATTGTGGTGCCTGAGCGTGAGAGTCCGGGAAGCACTGCAATGGCCTGGCCTACACCGATGATGAAAGCATCGAGATATGAGATGTCCTCTTTCTGTCTTGGTTTTGCAAAATAGGCGAAGGCAAGCAGCAACGCAGTGATGCATAGGCAGATGCCGACAAGCAAGAGACCTGAACCGAAGATGGCTTCAACTTCGTCCTTGAAGAACATGCTTACAACGAACACTGGTATCATTGAGACGAGAATCTTTGCGACATAGTCTTTCTCTTCATTCCATTTCGTTGTGGTGAATGTGCCTTTGAAGAGCTGGCATATCTCGTGCCAGAGAATGACTATTGTGCTCAATACTGTGGCTGCATGCACAACAATGTCGAACATAAGGTTTTCGGATGCAGATGTGTCAAGATGGAGCAACTCCTGACCTATAGTCAGATGGCCGCTGCTGCTGACTGGCAGAAACTCTGTAAGGCCCTGGATAAGGCCTAAGATAAGGGCTTCAATCCAACTCATTTGTCAACGCTTTTTGTCTTGAACATAATGCCGAAAATCATGCCTACAAATCCAATCATGCAGACGATTGGCGCCAGCGTTATGCGGCGGAAACTGAATACGTCTGGATTGAATGTGTCAACGGTTTTAGTACCTGTCATGAGGCAGAATCCGATGATGAGCACCACCACCGAAGCAGCGATGATGATGTAGTTTGTCTTTGTCAACGAGGTTTTCATATTGTCTGTTTTTTATTGTTTTCCTTTTCTATTGCATTGCGCCATTTCTGAGATATAGGAATGGTGCATTTGTTTGCGAAGTCAAAGCCGACCATGACTGTGTTGCATCGGCATTTCACTGCGTTGGTCTTCAGGTCAATAACCTGCTGGTAGAGCGCTATTGACTTGTTGCCAATCTTGGTTATCTCTGACTGCACTGCAAGTTGCTCGTGCATGAATGCTGCCTCAACGAAATCTGCATCTACATGGGCAACTATGATTTCGATTGGTTCAAGAAAGTAGTTCTTTCCATGCAACATACTGAAATAGTCTGTCTTTCCAAGATCAAAATAGTTGAAATATACAGAGTTGTTGATGTGCCCCAAGGCATCAGCATCATTAAATCTTACTTGGATTTTCGTAGTGTGCATATTATGTCGTCAAGTATCTGGAATTTAAAAATTTTTGCCAATCCGGCATATATAACGCAGCCTGCCAGCAGCTGCACAATCAGTTGAAGCCACGCTGCCCCTCCCATGAATAACGGGATGTAATAGACAGCCACAGCCATTGCGACGGCTATTAACAGCGATGGTACAATGTGTTTTATCTGGTCCAAAATCCTGTACCCAATCACATGTTTCAGTACAATGGAGGCAAATGCCATTGCCAGTAGCGAAGATATGATGTAGCCGTACAGAATTTCCGTAATAGAGCCATTCATTATCAGCAGCAATATCACCACCAGGATGTTTCGCCCGAGTTCTGTCAGAAAATTCAGCTTAGGTTTTCCGAAGACATTAAACAGGTTGATGTACAGAGTTGTAAATGGTACTGTCGCACCACCAATGAGCAGTAGTCTCAGGTATGGCACCATAGACAACCATTTGTCGGTGACTATGACATGTACAAAATTGTCAGCCAGCGCAAAGAATCCTGCCATCATCGGAAAAGTGAAGAATGCAGTCATCTTGACAATCTTGTGCATGTATATCCTTTGCCTTTCAGGTTCGCTGTTGAGCTTCGACAATACAGGATAAGCCACTCCTGTAATTGAAGATGAGACTATCGTGTGCAGCACCATGTGGTATTTATAACCCTGGGAGTAATAGCCCATTTCGTCGGTCGAGTATCTTGGCCCGATGAAGATGTTATAGACGTACTTCACAATCGTAGAAATAGCCGACGACAATATCAAAACGGCACTGAACGAGAACAATTCCTTGATGACACTGAAATCGCTCAATGCTATTCTGACAGGACGCCATTTGCTCATTCCCCACAGCAAGACGGCTTTGACAATCAGTTGCGACAATTGCTGCGCTGCAAGTGCCCAATAACCCCATCCTGTAGCTGCCATCCATATTGTGATGATGCCAGAGACAATCATTCCTGCCAGATTTGCCGTCGTCAATCGCTTGAACTGTAATGCCTTCTGCAGAATGATATTCTGCACTACTGTGAAGGAGTTCACGATTATGGCCAGAAAGAGTACCCTTGCAAGTGTGGAAAGCACGGGCATTTTGAAGTATGCTGCTATCGCATTTGCCGACACAAACAGTATTCCGTAGAGAGCAATGCTCAGCAGGAGGTTGAACCAGAAGGCGGCAGTGTAATCCTTGTCGGTGTTGTTTTCCCTTCTTATCAGAGCAGCCGTAAATCCGCTTTCCACCAATATGTTGCTCAACATGGTGAATACGGCGAGTGCACCTGTGTAGCCGAAGTCTGTAGGTGTCAGCAATCTGAGTGTCACCAGACCTACTAACAGGGATATGACCTGATAGCCTACTTTATCGAGGAAGTTCCATGCAAACGACTTTGTAGTCTGTATCTTCAGCTCATCCATACTTTTTTAGTCCTCAGCTTTCATCCGTTTGAAAAATGAGAAATGAACATTCCCATAGTTTCTATGGTCATACAGGTTAGGGTGGTTGTCGAAGAATGTCTTCTGCCCATGTTCCACAATCAGCAATCCATCTTCGTTCAGATGCGGAAGCATCTTGTCTGGCAATTCTTCTATGTTTGGCATCTGGTAAGGAGGATCGGCAAATATCAAGTCGTATGTGGCAGTTGTGCTTCCAAGAAACCTGAATACTTCCTGCTTGACGATGCGAATGTTGTCAATCTTCAGCGTCTGGCAAATCTTGTGGATGAATGCAAGCTGTGTCTGTGCCATCTCAACAGACGTGATGTGCCTTGCTCCGCGAGATGCAAGCTCGTAGGAGATAGAACCTGTGCCTGCAAAAAGGTCAAGTGCAGTGATGCCTTCAATGTCCATTTCATTGCCTATCAGGTTGAACAACGACTCCTTGGCAAAGTCTGTTGTTGGCCTTGCCGTGATGTTTGTCGGCGGATCAAAGTGTCTTCCTTTGAATTTTCCTGATATGATACGCATCTTGGACTTTTTTATTAAAATTTTATTCGGACTTCGAAATACTTCTTGATTAAGTCAGGTGCTGTTGATATTGTCATTACGGATGTCTGAGAAGCAGACAACTCCAGATGTTCGCAGACTGCAAGAAGATAGTACAAAATGTCTTCATCGCATTTGACCTCAAAGCGGTTTGCGAAAAGAACATTTCTTTTGGCTGTTGCCACTACATACATTTTGCTTTCTGCAACATGCAGGGCAATGTTGGCCTTCTCATCAGTGAGTGACAGTCGTAAGAGCTGTACTATTGGGTGGCTTTCACTGCACATGCCAACAACAGAGACATTGTCGTCAATCCTCACTGTATCAATGGATAACTTTCGTCTTAAATGCTTCTCTTTAGGCAGGAAGTCGGCAGCATTGTCATTGGTCAGCAGCTCGTTTGGGACAATGGCAAATATGTCATTCTCCTTAAAACAACAATCGCTGGGCAGAGTTTTAACCTGTCCAGCAGAAAAGTTGTTTCCTGATATTTTATTCCCAGTTTCCAGCGTTGTTGTTTGACTCGACTATCGAACCAAAACGAATGCCAAGATATTGGTCTTCCTTGAGTTCCTGCAATTTTGCCTCTTTGTCCTTAAGGTTGACCAACTGCTGGTGATTGAGGTCACCGAGGTAAGAATCGTAAGAAGTACCTACCTGAACCAGTGGAGTCACTATACCAGTGGTCATGTTGACATAGCTGGCAGTATCAAATTCAAAAGTCAGGTTGTCTGTATATGGAACATAGACAATGGCTTTTGCCTCTTCCAATGTGTATTTGTCAGCGAACAATGCCTCGTAAACTGATACAAAGGCTGTATCACGGCGGAAACCCTGAAGGCCATTCTCAGCAATTTCTTTTGCATTGCCGCTACGTACAATTGCAGCAGCCTTTTTTTCCGTAAGTCCGTTTTTCATCTGTTCGTCGGTCAATGTTCCCTCTTTCATAATCATAGGTACTTTGCCAAACTCGATGAATGCAACCAATGAGTCTGCGTTTGGACAATAGTGACCATTGATTTTCTTGTACTCAATCTCGACATTGCGTATGTCAACGAGGTTCTTGATGATTGCTGTCTCGCGGACTGCCCGTTCATTGTCGAAATTGATTGGAGTCATGATGCTCATTACGCAAAGGTATGCCATTGCTACGATGGCCACACACAACAGAATGCGAATTACATGTTTCATAATTGATATAATAATGTGTTTGATTTAACTTATTTAAATTGTTCCAGGAATCTTACATCGTTTTCAGAGAACAATCTAAGGTCTTTTACCTGATATTTTAAGTTTGTTATTCTCTCAACGCCCATGCCGAAGGCGTAGCCTGTATAAACCTTAGAGTCTATACCGCAAGCTTCAAGCACGTTGGGGTCAACCATACCGCAACCCAATATTTCTACCCAACCTGTCTGCTTGCAGAAGGCGCATCCCTTGCCACCACAGATGTTGCAGGAGATATCCATTTCGGCCGATGGTTCGGTGAATGGAAAGTAGGATGGGCGGAGCCTTATCTTTGTGTCTTCGCCGAACATCTCGCGGGCAAAATAGAGCAAAGCCTGCTTGAGGTCGGCAAAAGAGACGTTCTTGTCGATGTAGAGACCTTCCACCTGATGGAAGAAGCAGTGTGCACGTGCAGAAATGGCCTCATTTCTATATACACGCCCTGGACAGAGAACACGGATAGGAGGTTTCTGTGTCGTCATCACGTGTGTTTGTACACTTGAAGTATGTGTACGCAGCAATATGTCTGGGTTCTTCTCGATGAAGAATGTATCTTGCATGTCGCGTGCAGGGTGTTCTGGCGGGAAATTCAACGCTCCAAAGACATGCCAGTCATCTTCAATCTCAGGTCCTTCTGCCACGGTAAATCCAATGCGTGAGAAGATGTCGATTATTTCCTGACGCACAAGCGACAGAGGATGACGTGTGCCGAGCTGTATTGGCTCAGCAGTGCGTGTGAGGTCAAGACGGTCTGCCTCTTCTTTCATAGCCTCAATCTTCTCTCTCAACTCAGTCATGCGTGCTTGCGCCATGTCTCTCAGAATATTGAGACGTTTTCCGAGTCCGCTTTTCTCCTCTTTCGGTACATTGCGAAACTCGTTGAAGAGTTCTGTTATCTCACCTTTCTTGCTGAGGTATTTCAGTCGGATGTTTTCCAGCTCTTCGGCTGTGTGTGCATCTAATCCTTCGACAATCTTTATTAAATCTTCAATCTTTTGTTTCATAGTTTCTCCATTTCGATGTCACCGTCGATAACTTCATGCCAAGGCAGACCACTCTCTGCCACCTTCTTGAGGAATGGATCTGGGTCGAACTGCTCAACATTAAATACACCTGCACCTCCCCATTGTCCGGTCATGAACATGTATGCACCAGTCATTGCAGGAACACCTGTTGTGTAGCTTACACCCTGAGTGCCAGTCTCAAGGTATGCTTCGTGATGAGAACAGTTGTTGTAAATATAATATGTGCGCTCTTTGCCGTCTTTGATACCACGTATGCGACAGCCGATAGATGTGTAACCAGTATAGTTCTCACCGAGCTGTTCAGGCTGTGGCAGCACTGCCTTGAGGAACTGCAATGGGACAATCTTCATGCCGTTGTAGTCAATCTCGTCAATACGTGCCATGCCTATATCTTGGATAACTCTCAAGTGAGTGAGATATTCCTGACCAAAAGTCATCCAGAATCTTGCACGTTTGAGGGTAGGGTAGTTCTTTACCAAAGATTCAAGTTCCTCGTGATACATCAGGTAAGACTCCTTCGGACCAATCTCTGGATAATTAAGAGTCTTGTGAATCTCAAGTGCTCCGGTCTTGACCCATTTTCCGTCGAGATAGTAACGTCCTTCCTGTGTTATCTCGCGTATGTTGATTTCAGGGTTGAAGTTTGTGGCAAAAGCCTTGTGGTGATCGCCGGCGTTGCAATCTACGATGTCGAGGGTGTGCATCTCGTCAAAGTGGTGCTTTGCTGCGTAAGCTGTATAGACGCTGCAGCAGCCTGGGTCGAAACCGCAACCCAATATAGCACATAATCCTGCTTCCTTAAACCTGTCGTGGAATGCCCACTGCCATGAATATTCAAAATGTGCTTCGTCTTTTGGCTCATAGTTTGCTGTGTCAAGGTAGTTGCATCCAGCCTGCAGACAAGCCTCCATGATTGTGAGGTCCTGATAGGGAAGTGCCACATTGATGACCAGCTTAGGACCGAAACTCTTGAACAGTTTCACCAGTTCTTCAACATTGTCTGCGTCAACCTGTGCAGTCTTGATGTCAACATTGTATCTGCGCTTGATGTCTGCAGCAATAGCATCGCATTTGCTCTTTGTACGGCTTGCCAGCATGATTTCAGTGAACACATTGCTGTTCTGAGCCACCTTGTGCGCAGTTACTGTTCCTACGCCTCCCGCTCCGATAATCAGTACTTTACCCATTTTCCCAATCTCAATATTATATTCCACAAATTAGACCTGCAAAATTACTAATTTTTTTCCATACAGAGAGCCACTTTAATTGAAAAAAAAATTATAATTTTGCACCATCAATGTTCAAAAACTCCAGTTATGTCTTTGCTCTGCTCTATTCTTTTGAGTCTTAGTGCATTATTGTCGCATTCATTATATACTACAGTCACTCCGGATTGTGGCGTGGCAACTGTTCGTGTAGCTGTCAATGGTGACCAACTGGCACGTCCTGTGGCTGCTTTGGGTGGTGATGATGTTGTCGAAATCTCTTTTGACGACCTTTCTACTTCGTCATACAACTATTATTACAAGGTTATCCATTGTGATGCAAATTGGCGTCAGTCTTCGTTAATGTCTATGGAGTATCTTGACGGAATGGATGGCAACATGCTGACAGATTATGAAAACTCTGGTGTCATGCCTATCCCATACATTCATTATCGTCTTGCTTTTCCAAATGACGATGTGCGCCTTACCTGCAGCGGTAATTATGCTGTCATGATAGCAAGAGACAATGATTTTGAAGAGGGTGTTGTGGCTGTAGCATGTTTCTCGCTCGTCGAACCTCTGGCTTTTGTTTCGGGTGACTATACTGCAAATACACTGAAAGGTATAAATGGAGAATATCAGCAGCTGGAGTTTGATATTGATACAAAGGTTCTTTCTCCTCGCGACGTGATGAATGATTTTCACGTGGCGGTATATCAGAATGGTCGTCGCGACAACCAGGTGATGATAGACCATCCTACCATGGTGCAAGGCTCGACCCTTCGTTATCGCAATCTTCCGCTACTAACCTTCGAGGCAGGAAATCAGTACAGGACGGTTGATTTTTCGTCCCGTTATACGTATGGCTCAGGCATAGACCGTTTTGTGTATGATGATTCGATATACCATGTGCTGCTTGAACCTAATTATATTCCAATGTCATACGCTTGGCGAGACTACGAAGATGCACATGGCGCATACGTTGTCAACCGTCAGGGGTCTGGAGAATATTCTGACCTTGAAGCAGAATACGTCTGGGTGCATTTTACTCTGCTGAACGAAGGTTTGCCACGTGATCCAAATACATCTCCTTCGTCTAAGTTTGGACAGATTAATAGCAAACTCCCGGGTATTTATGTCATCGGCGAGATGAATTATAACTCTATTGACTCTCGTTCGCGTATGCTCTATGATGCGAAGACAAACTCCTATCATCTTGAAATGCTTCTGAAACAAGGTGGTATAAACTATCAGTATATCTGGGTTGACAATAAACTGAATACTTCCCTACGTCCAGTTGAAGGCTCTTTCTGGCAAACCCGCAATAGTTATGAAGTGTTTGTGTATTATCGCAGTGTGAGTGATAGATATGACAGACTTGTCGGCTATCAAGTAATAGAAAAATAAATTTAACAATATATGAAAGTAGGTGATAATGTGCGCTTCCTCAATTCTGTTGGGAGTGGGGTGGTGAAGGCTTTCCAAGGCAAGAATATTGTGTTGGTGGAGGATCAGGATGGTTTTGAAACTCCTGTGCTTATTTCTGATGTGGTGGTTGTTGAACCTACCAATCAATATAACTTTGTGGTTGAGGACAGGACAAAGAAGAAGGATGCTGATGCAGCAAAGACTTCTCAGCCTGCCCTTCAACCTGAAAAGAAAGAGCCTGAATACGAACTCGGACATAATTATGAAACAAAGGAGGGAGAGCAACTTTCCTTGTATCTCGCTTTTGTGGCAGACAACAACCGCAATCTTCAGGAATCAGGTTTTGAACTTTATCTGATTAACGATTCAAACTATTATTTCTCGTTTGTCATAGCTTCTGCCGGCGAGAAACTGAAATCCCGTTTCGTTGATTGTATAGAGCCTCAGACAAAAATCTTTCTTTGCCAGTTGACTCAAGAGTCTCTTTCTGACTATCAGAATCTCCGCATTCAGGGCTTTGCCTACAAGAAATACGATTATGACTTCAAGCCTGCCATTGACGTGGCAATGAAGATTAACATGTCACGTTTCTTCAAACTCCATTCTTTTGTAGAGAATGATTTCTTCGACCAGCAGGCAATACTTGAACCTATCGTGCGCAAGGATTTCTCGGTGGCAGACGTGTTGCAGGAACTTCCTGCATTCAATGGTAAAAGCCAACGCTCGAAGGCTCGTATTGACAAATCAGACAAGGATTCTCGTTCGTCAAATCCCCACGTGTCAAAACCCAACCAACGTCCGGAACTAATAGAAGTTGACCTCCATATAAATGAGTTGCTTGATAATACAAATGGACTTTCGCCAAAAGACATGCTGGATTATCAGATAGAGAAATTCAATGAGGTCATGCGTGCAAATCTTCGTCATAATGGTACTAAGATTGTATTCATTCATGGTAAAGGCGAGGGTAAATTGCGTCAAGAACTTCTCCGTCAGCTGAAATTATATTATCCGAAGTGTACATCCCAAGATGCCAACTTCCAGAAATATGGCTTTGGCGCAACCATGATAACTATAAATCACTAAGTTATGTTAGTCTTTTCGACAAATAAAGATTTGATGAAACTCGCTTCAGAAGGAGCGGATGACCAGCCAGAGACACTTTCTCCTTCGCAGCAACGTCTTCATGTCCAGATGGAACGTAAAGGCCATGGAGGCAAAACAGCCACAATGGTCCTTGGTTTTGTAGGCTCGGATGACGACCTTCAGCAACTTGCCAAGACACTCAAGACACGTTGTGGGGTGGGTGGCTCTGCACGTGGCGGCGAAATTCTTATACAAGGTGACAAAGTTCAGCAAGTAAAGGAAATACTTGCATCTCTCGGCTATAATGTGAAGTAACTATGAAGATATTCTGCATAGGGTGGAACTACCCAAAACATAATTCAGAGATGGGACGTGTTGAACGTCCTGGGCAGATGACCCTTTTCATGAAACCGGAAACGGCACTTCTTCGTGACAACCGTCCGTTTTTTCTCCCTCATTTTTCAAACCAGTTGGAACATGAGGTTGAACTTGTTGTCCGTATCAACCGTGTAGGACGCAACATACAGCCTAAGTTCGCTCATCGTTATTACGGTGAGGTGGCTTTGGGAATAGATTTTACTGCACGTGACCTGCAGAACCAGTGTAAGGAAAAGGGCGCTCCCTGGGAGATAGCCAAGGCATTTGACAATTCTGCTGCCCTCAGCCGCTTTATTTCTCTTGCTGAGTTAAACAAGGATATCCATGACCTTCATTTCCATCTGCTCAAGAATGGTCAAGTCCAGCAGCAAGGTTACTCTGGTGACATGCTATTCAAGATAGATGAGATAATAGCATATATTTCGCAGTTCTTCACTTTCAAGGAGGGCGACCTTATATATACAGGCACGCCTGCAGGAGTATCGGCACTTCAGATTGGAGATAACTTGACTGGCTTTCTCGAAGACCGTGAGATGTTCAGCATTAACATCAAATGATTTTGACTCCTGATTATTTGCTATGACAAATAGTTAATATTTGCAAAGAACAACCTTTGCCAGTTCGTTGCAACATCGGAGTAACACTTATGTGACTCCGATGTGACTCTTATGTAAACATCATTTACTCACCAAATATCACCCATTAACGTCCCATTATTAATGGGACGTTAATGGGACATTAATGGGAGGTTAATGGGACTTACATAAGAGTCATATCAGACTTACATCGGACTTACTTCGGTTTTTCGTTGACGGTTTGGCTTTTGTTGTGAGCGCTAACGATGATGTTAAATAGATTAACAAATCGTTATGCCTTTGGGTTAGTCGTTATAGATTAACTTCGCCTTGACAGGGAAATGGTCAGATATTCCACCTTGGTAGGTGTTCCCGAGATAAGTTCTCTTCGGGGCGCCTTCTTTGTTTTTCAGCCACCATGGGTCGAACACATCTGCTTTCTTGCTTGCCTGAATCTTCAGACTTCCGTTAAGCAATGCACCAGAGACGATAATCTGGTCAAGAATTTCCCATTCTCCTGAATGGTAATATGAACCTTCCTGTGCATCTGTTGTGGGGAAACCATCCCACATAAGGTTGTACAGTACGCCGTTTTCATAAACGCTGCCTCCTGTAGGCATGACACCCAATGTCTTATGCAGGGCTTTGTTGTCAGGGTTGTCGTTCATGTCTCCCATTATGATTATTGCGGCGTTTATGTCAAGCGCAAAGATGCTGTCAGTAATCATTTTTATCTTTTCTGCAACAGTCATTCTGTTGCCTTCCGTTGCCTGTGCGCCTCCTCTTCTTGATGGCATGTGAGTCTCTATGACATGAAGTATTGTCCCGTCTTTCGTCGTTCCGCATACATAGAGAATGTCTCTTGTGTCTTTCTCGTCTGGCAGTTTCACACCTACAGGTCGCGACAGCAAAGGCGTGAACAAATCTTTCCTGTATAACAGAGCAACGTCGATGCCTCGTGCGTCAGGACTCTCATAGTGCACATATTCATAACCGAGTCTTCTGTATCTGCTGCCGTCTGTCATGCTTTTGAGGACAAAGTCGTTCTCAACCTCGCACAAGCCGACAAGCATTGGCCATTCTCCATCCTCTCCTGCACTTACGATAGTCCTCATTACATCGTTGATTTTCTTGTAGTAACGTTCCTGCGTCCACTGCTTTTCAGACTGTGGCGTGAAATCATAGTCGTTCTTGAGCGAGTCATGTCTTGTATCGAACATGTTCTCGACATTGTAGGTCATAATTGTCATCTGAAGCATGATGAAAAGTAGTTTCATAAATCATTTGGAAATGTGTTGCAAAAATAATACTTTTTTCTGACTTCCATGTCAAAAATTATTACTAATTTTGCACCCGATAAATAAATTACATAAATAAGCAATGAAACCAACACTTTTTATTCTTGCTGCAGGTATGGGAAGCCGTTATGGCGGACTCAAGCAGCTTGATGGCGTAGGCCCTTCTGGCGAGACCATCATGGACTATTCAATCTTTGATGCCATCCGTGCAGGTTTTGGCAAGGTGGTCTTTGTAATCCGTCATGATTTCGAACAGGATTTTCGCGAGAAAGTTCTCTCGAAGTATCAGAATCATATTCCTGTAGAGGTTTGTTTCCAGACTCTTACAAGTCTTCCTGAAGGTTTCACATGTCCAGAGGGACGTACCAAACCATGGGGTACTAACCATGCAATGCTCATGGCAAAGGATATTATCCACGAGCCATTTGCAGTAATCAATGCAGATGACTATTACGGTCGCAATGCGTTTGAGGTGCTTGCGCAGGACTTGACAAAACTTTATGGCCATACGAACGAGTACAGCATGGTTGGCTATCGCGTGGGCAATACACTCTCGGAGCATGGTACTGTAAATCGTGGCGTCTGCACTGCTGATGCTGGCAATTTCCTGACAGGTGTCGTTGAACGTATAAATATCTGCCGCAACGAGAATGGCAAGATTGTATATCCAAAGGAGGCTCCTGTCGGCGAACTTGACGAGAATGCTCCTGTATCAATGAATATGTGGGGATTCACTCCTGACTATTTCGAGTATTCTGAGAAATATTTCAAGGATTTCCTGCGTGAGCATATCAATGAGGAAAAGTCAGAGTTCTTCATACCATTGGTTGTAAACGACCTTATCGTGAAAGGTGTTGCCAAGGTCCGTGTGCTGGACACTACATCAAAGTGGTTTGGTGTGACAAACAAGGAGGATCGTCCTGCTGTGGTTGCAAAACTTCAGTCTCTTGTTGACGCAGGCGAATATCCAACGCCATTGTTCAAATAATTATGAGAAGACTTTTGACAGTGCTTTCGGCATTTCTGATTGTCGCCAGTGTGTCTGCTCAGGAGTATCGTCACTCGTTGGGTATAATTGCTGGTTCTTTCAATGGTGTGTCGTATAAATACCATCCATACGATAATTTTGCGATACAGGTTGACCTTGGTGCATCCATTAACAAGACTCCTTTCGGCAAGGCATCATATCGTTATGCAGGATTGAAGCTTGATTTCAATGAAGGAGCGCCAGTTGTCAATATATCTTACCAGATTAATCCGAACTTTATGTGGCAAGGCGAGCTGACCAATAATCTTTACATGTTTCTTGGTGGAGGTTTTTCGGTGGGTGTCATGACGTTGGATGCTGATGTCTGGACATATACTGGTTATCATGTGAAACTGAAAAACGAATCGGAAGCTAAGTTTGGATTGAATGGCATTTTGGGACTTGAGTATTGTTTTGAAGAAACTCCCCTTACCTTAGGTTTGGATTTCCGTCCTGGTTATGGCGTTGAGTATGACCATGTGACTCCTGACATTTCTTACGAACGTCACTTTTTTGACTGGAGCCTTTCGGCTGCATTGAGATATAATTTCTAATATCCGTATCTCTTTCTGTTGAAGGCAAAGCAAGATATGCTTACCAACAATGATAAGGACTCGGCGACAACTGTTGCAAACCAGATGCCGTCGAGTCCTAATATTAAGGGCAGCAGCAGGATTGATGCTATCTGCAGCACGAATGTCCTTGAAAAAGATATTGCAGCACTCACAAGGCCATTGTTAAGTCCTGTGAAAAATGCAGATGCAAGAATGTTTAGAGGCAGGATGAGGTATGCTATGCTGTATATTCTGAAGGCTCTTGTCGTCATAGCCATTAATTGCTGGTCGAAACCCACGAATATTTCTGCAACACGTTCACTGAGTATTTCTGCCGTTCCTGTGAGGAATGCTCCAATCATGAACATCAGCGTGGCACTTCGTACAAGCAGGTTGTGAAGCTCCTCAAGGTTGTTTCCCCCATAATGGTAGCCTACTATGGGTGTAAGGCCTACGGCATAGCCAATCATGATATATATGAATATTGTGGCTGAATACATTATTACGCCGTATGCTGCCACGCCATCTTCACCGACAAGATTCATAAGTTGAATATTGTAGAGCATGTTTACAATGCCGATAGAAAAATTTGTCACCATTTCGCTTGAACCATTGCTGCATGTTTTTGCTATTGCTCTCAAATCCCATTCAGGTGTTGTCAGACGCAGCCTGCTGCTGTTTTTCCTGCCGTAGTATATCAATGGTATGATGAAACCTACAATCTGGCTGGCAACACTTGCCCATGCTGCACCCTCAACACTTAATCTCAGCCATCCTACAAACAATGCGTCACCTATCATATTGGTGACTCCTGCAATTACAGTCACCCACATGCCGAACCTTGGCCTTTCAGAAGCTGCAAAGAAAGGCTGGAACGAGAACTGCCCCATATATGGTACAGTGCCCCATATCATAATCCGTCCGTACCGTATGCAGTAATCCAGCATTTCTCCTTCTGCACCGAAGAACCTTGCGACAGGTTCAAGCAGACACAGACATACAGCAGTGAGCACAATGCCTGTGTATATGGTCAGCCGTATGAGCATTGTGAAAAGTCTGTTTGCCTTTTCGTCGTCTCCTTCGCCCATTGTTTTTGACACCAGTGCAGAACCCCCTGATGTTATCATGAAAACTATGGCAGAAGGAATCATCAGGAAAGGGAAAATCAGATTGACTGCAGCAAAAGCAGTCTTTCCGACAAAATTTGATATGAACAACCCGTCCACGATATAGTAGATGCCGGTAAATACCAGCATCAAAACCGTAGGCCATGTGAATTTCAGCAGTCTCACATAGTCAAAGTGGTCGGATAATTGTATTTCGTCGTTTTTCATAGATTTACTAAAATATCCAGGTTTTCCAGTAAAAAAAAGAGCGAAAACCGAATGACTTTCGCTCTTTTAGTTGCCTTAGAAGGATTCGAACCCTCACAGACAGAACCAGAATCTGTAGTGCTACCATTACACCATAAGGCACTTCTGATTTGCGAGTGCAAAGGTACGGCTTTTCTGCGACCTGACCAAATGTTTTCGCAATTATTTTCTAAAAAAATATTTATAGACCTAACTTGCTAAGCCACAATTGATAATGCAGTTGTTCGATGGAAAGAAAGAGTTGTAGTTTATTAAGGTCTTCGTTGTAGGAATACTCCTCAATGAAGAAATTATGATGTCTGTAAGTCTCTGTTTGTAAGGGCTCTATGTCAAATATTTCTATCTTGTTTGCATCGGCATTGCCTAATGGTTGCATTAGCAATTGAACTTTCAGTGTTGTGTCACTGACAGCTTCATATTCGCACATCATCACCTCAAAAGGGAGCTCAATCTCTGCATTCTCGTCAGTATAGCCTGTTCTTTCAAACCAGTTCTGATGCAGATATACATGCATTTTTTTTGCAGGCATGATAGCGTATGTACTCAATCCAATCAGGGGAAGAACAATTGCGAGGGTTATTATGATTTTCTTTGCATTCATGTTAATAGTGTTTCTAGATACTTTAGATATTCTAGATAGTCTAGGCAATCTTGATTATCTCGATATTCTATAATAAAAAAAGCAAGAGCCTTCAAGACTCTTGCTTTTTTGTTTTATCCAAGAATTCCGAGCAAGATACCCGCTGCAACGGCAGAGCCGATAACGCCTGCTACATTTGGTCCCATGGCATGCATCAACAGGAAGTTGCCAGGATCTTCTTCCTGACCTACGCTTTGCGATACGCGTGCTGCCATAGGTACGGCAGATACGCCTGCTGAGCCAATCAGAGGGTTGATTTTCTCTTTCAGGAATACATTCATAAGTTTTGCGAGCAATACGCCACCGCCTGTGCCGAAGCTGAATGCGACAATACCGATAATAAGAATCTCAAGGGTCTGCAGGTTCAGGAATGCTGAAGCAGTTGCTGTTGCGCCTACTGTGATACCGAGGAATATGGTAACGATATTCATGAGTTCATTCTGGACGGTCTTGGTCAGACGTTCGCAAACGCCAGACTCCTTCATCAGGTTACCGAGCATCAGACAGCCTACCAAAGAAGCAGCAGAAGGCAAGAGCAGAGATACGAAAGTTGCCACCATGATAGGGAAAACGATCTTTTCTGTCTTAGAAACCGAGCGTAACTGCTTCATTTTGATTGTACGTTCCTTCTTTGTTGTCAGCAGTCGCATGATAGGAGGTTGGATGACAGGAACGAGTGCCATGTAGGAATATGCTGCAACGGCGATAGGGCCGAGCAATTCTGGTGCAAGCCTTGAGGTAAGGAAAATGGCTGTAGGACCGTCAGCACCACCGATAATACCGATAGAAGCTGCCTGTTGAGGTGTGAATCCCATGCCGCAGGCGCAGATGAATGTTATGAAAATGCCAAGCTGAGCTGCAGCACCGAGAAGCAGACTCTTAGGGTTTGCAAGCAGTGGGCCGAAATCGGTCATTGCTCCGATGCCTACGAAAATCAGACAAGGGTAGATACCAAGTTTGACACCGAGATAAAGATAGTCGAGCAGACCAGCAGTATCTGTTGATGTCATCAGCTCCCAATGAACGTGACCTCCCTCGAAGTTTGCATTGTGAAACATCTCGGCACCAGGCAGGTTTGTCAGAAGCATACCAAATGCTATAGGCAAAAGCAACAGAGGCTCAAACTTCTTGACAATAGCCAGATAAAGCAGCACGAAAGATACGATTAGCATTATCAGGTACTTCCACCCACCTTCTTTTGCAATGATAGTATAGAATCCCATACTTTCGCAGAACTCTGATACTATATCTCCAAGATGGAGTGTTTCATTATCAACGTTTGTTGAACTTGTTTCTTCAGCAGAAATAGCAACCGCGTTATCCATAGACACGTTATCTATTGTTTCTGCCTCTTGGGCAGAAACAATAGATAACGGCAGGATAAACATTATTAGTAATATGTGTTTTATAAACTTCATGGGAATTCGGGGCAGAAGGTTTGTAATTAGCCGAGAACTACCAAGTCGTCGTCCTGCATTACATTCTGACCTGCAGCAACCTTGATAGCAGTTACAACACCGTCAAATTCAGCCTTGATTTCGTTCTCCATCTTCATTGACTCCATGGTCAACAAAGTGTCACCACGTTTTACTGAGTCACCTTCCTTGACAACGATCTTTACGATGCTTCCAGGCAGAGGTGCTTTAACAGCCTTTGCGCCTGCTGCTGCAGGGGCTGGCTTTGCTGCTGGAGCTGCAACTGATGCTGCTGCTGGAGCTGGAGCAGTGAGACCCTCAGCCTTGATGTCGAACAACTTGTCATCCTGCATTACGTTCTGGCCAGCAGCAACGTGCAATTTGATAACAACGCCTGAACACTCAGACTTGATTTCGTTCTCCATCTTCATTGACTCCATGGTCAATACCGTGTCGCCCTTAGCAACTTTCTGACCCTCTGTTGCGAGCACCTTAACGATGCTGCCTGGCAGTGGAGCCTTGGTTGTGGCAACAGTACCTGCTGATGTTGATGCAGGATTTGAGATTGCGTTAACCTTGCCTGGAGTAGTCTTAGGAGCAGCTGCTACCTCACGCTCTACCTCTACGGTGTATTTTGAGCCGTTAACCTCAATCTCAAACTGGTTATTGTCGAGCTCGTTTACGGTTGTCTCGAACTTATTGCCGTCAATGGCAAATTTGAATTTCTTCATAAGTTTGTTTGATTAGAATTTGTTGTTAAAACCAAAAAATTTCAAGTTCCATGGACTGAATCTGCGGTCCACGGTGTTGATAGTGAGTTTGCCGCTCTCGTAATCATGAACGTCATCGTCAAGATAGAGATGCAATGCTGTTGCAATTGCGGTTTGCTCCAACGCAGTTAGCGTTTTCTTTGCTTTCTTCATAATGGTTTAACTGTGTGTTACTTGTTTAGATAGTTCAGACCATAAATCTTAGAGTTCCAAGGAGAGTATGTTCTCTTAACCTTCTGGATTTTGAGAAGGTAACTCTCTTTGTCGTGAACGTCATCCAAATACATGTGCAATGCAGTTGCTATTGCTGCACTGTCCAGTGCAGGGATGTGCTCGCCTCTGTCGGATGCTTTAGTCGTAGTCAGGGTAGGCAGGTTTGTTGCCTTCCTGATGTTCTTTGCCCTTGGTGCCATGATGTGACCGAAAACCTTGATTACGAAGATGAGCAGTGTGAGCACGCAGAAGACTATTCCAAAACCGACAACGGTTATGATCATTGTGTTTGTCCAGTTAACTAACAACATAATTATAGAGGTATGTTAGAGTGTTTCTTCAGAGGGTTGGTCAGTTTCTTGGTCTGAAGAGCCTGGAATGCACGGATTACGCGGAAACGAGTGTTGCGTGGCTCGATGACGTCATCGATGTAACCATAAGAAGCTGCCTGATAAGGATTAGCGAACTTATCCTTGTACTCGTTAGTCTTCTTGTTGATATATTCAGCCTTCTCGTCAGGGTTCTCCATTTTGGCAATAGCGCGGCCTTCCAATACCTCGATAGCACCAGCAGCACCCATTACAGCGATTTCTGCAGTTGGCCATGCATAGTTGAAGTCACCACGGAGCTGCTTAGAGCTCATCACGCAGTGAGCGCCACCGTATGACTTGCGCAATGTGACAGTTACCTTAGGAACGGTAGCTTCGCCGTATGCGAACATCAGCTTAGCGCCGTGTGTGATGATACCAGCATATTCTTGGCCAGAACCAGGCAAGAATCCAGGAACGTCAACAAGAGTGAGGATAGGAATGTTGAATGCGTCGCAGAAGCGGATGAAACGTGCAGCCTTGCGGGAAGCATCGCAGTCAAGTACACCTGCGAGGAATGCTGGCTGGTTAGCGATGATACCAGTTGATACGCCGTTGAAGCGAGCAAAACCTACGATGATGTTTTTAGCGTAGTCAGCGTGTACCT
The DNA here is from genome assembly GCA_045600865.1 of Candidatus Aphodosoma sp. Classification (GTDB taxonomy): domain Bacteria; phylum Bacteroidota; class Bacteroidia; order Bacteroidales; family Paludibacteraceae; genus Aphodosoma. The sequence goes on along the minus strand of JAZRYS010000211.1, from coordinate 7,522 downwards.
CCATGAACTCTCCGTTATCGGTAATGCCGTTGATGACACGTTTCATGTCGTAAGGCATGTTAGGATTGTCAGGAATGATGGAGTTCAGTTCATCCTCAAGACGGTTGATAGGGTCAGTGCACTCAAGCATTGGAGCCTCTTCGAGGTTGTTTTGAGGTATATAAGAAATGAGTTGGCGAATCTGTGCGATACAAGCCTGCTCGTTCTCAGCGCGGAAGTGAGCCACACCTGACTTTGAAGCGTGAACGCGTGCGCCACCGAGGTCTTCAGTCGAGATAGTCTCGTTTGTTACGGATTTGACAACCTTTGGACCAGTTACGAACATATATGAGTTCTCCTCTGTCATGAGGATGAAGTCAGTCAATGCTGGTGAATATACAGCACCACCTGCACAAGGGCCGAAGATAGCAGAAATCTGAGGAACTACACCTGAAGCGAGAATGTTGCGCTCAAAGATTTCAGCATAGCCACCGAGAGCAGTCACGCCTTCCTGGATGCGAGCTCCACCTGAATCGTTGATGCCGATTACAGGAGCACCCATCTTCATTGCGAGGTCCATTACCTTGCATATTTTCTGTGCCATTGTCTCAGACAATGAACCGCCGAATACGGTGAAGTCCTGTGCAAATACATATACCGAGCGACCCTCGATTGTACCATGGCCGATAACGACGCCATCACCGAGATATTTCTCTTTCTCAAGGCCGAAATTAACGCAACGGTGAGTTACGAACATATCCAACTCCTCGAATGAACCCTCATCCAAGAGCATTTCGATACGCTCACGGGCTGTATATTTGCCCTTGCTGTGCTGTGAGTCAATACGCTTCTGTCCACCACCAAGCTTTGCCTGTACGCGGAGGTCGATAAGCTGTTTTACTTTCTCTTTATTTTCCATTTTTATCGAATTGTTAAATATTTCTGATTTCTGAAATTGTCAATTAACACTGCGTGTTGATTCTTGGCTGCACCTCAGCAAAACAAGCAGAGCTTGATTGCATTCGGTTTGCACAAGAATTGTCAATTGTCAATTCTCAATTGTCAATTATTCTGGCTGCTCGCAGAGCTCTGTCAAGATTCCGTGAGTTGATTTTGGATGCAGGAAAGCGATGTTCAGGTTCTCAGCACCCTTGCGTGGCTGCTTATCGATAAGTTGCCACTCGTTTGCTGCTGCCTCGTCCAATACCTTCTGCAATCCACCCTCGAAGTTGAATGCTACGTGGTGAACGCCGCCTCTTGGGTTTTTCTCGAGCCATTTAGCGATTGTTGACTCAGGAGAAGTTGGCTCAAGAAGCTCAATCTTAGTCTGACCTACCTTGAAGAAAGCTGTGCGGACTTTCTGGTCAGCAACTTCTTCGATAGAATAGCACTTTGTGCCGAGCAACTGCTCGAAATAAGGAATAGCATCCTCAAGCTTTGGCACTGCAACGCCAAGATGCTCAATGTGAGTTGGTTTCATAACTTTTTTATTTTTAGTTTATAGTTTGTGTTATCTTTCAGATTGTCTGTTTTCCAACCGCTGCAAAAATACATAATATTATTGGTTTGGCCAAACAAAAATGCGATTATTTTCCACCATTCCAAAAATTAGGTTTTTTAACACTGGATAATTTGCACGAGGAATCTCTGGACCCCTTGGAATCTCTGGGAAATTTAGAATTGCCAGCTGGTCTGGAAAAGAATAAATTCTTGAAAAAATCAATTGTGGAAAAATTCATATCAAAAAAGTTTCCCGTTTTGGAAAACTTTCCTACCTTTGCAGCCGAAAAACTTATCCGAAAAGAATATGACTCCAATTGACTTCAATGAGTCCAAACAGGCTTGTATCGAGTACTTTGGCGGTGACGAGATGGCAGCACAGGTTTGGCAGAACAAGTATGCTCTCAAAGACTCAGAGGGAAATCTTTACGAAAAAACGCCTGCCGACATGCATCGTCGCATTGCTCGTGAGATAGCGCGCATCGAACAGAAGTATCCTAATCCAATGTCGGAACAGATGCTTTTCGACCTTATGGATCACTTTAAATACATTGTTCCTCAAGGTGGTCCCATGACTGGTGTCGGCAACAGCTTGCAGGTATCTTCGCTTTCCAACTGTTTCGTCATAGGTGTTGACGGCGAGGCAGACTCATATGGTGCTATCTTCAAGATTGACGAGGAGCAGGTGCAGTTGATGAAACGTCGTGGTGGTGTGGGACATGACCTTACGCATATACGTCCAGAGGGCTCGCCTGTAAAGAACTCTGCACTCACTTCTACGGGTATAGTTCCTTTCATGGAGCGTTATTCCAACTCTACCAAAGAGGTTGCTCAGGGTGGCCGCCGTGGTGCGCTCATGCTCTCGGTATCCATAAAACACCCGGATTCTGAGAAGTTCATCGATGCAAAACTTGAGCAGGGCAAAGTAACTGGTGCAAATATCTCTGTCAAGATAGATGACGAGTTCATGCAGGCGGTTGAGCATGACCGTAGTTATGTGCAGCAGTGGCCTGTAAATTCAAAGAATCCCAAGTTGTCAAAATCAATACATGCGCGCGATCTCTGGCAGAAGATCATACACAATGCGTGGGCATCTGCCGAGCCGGGAGTTCTTTTCTGGGACACTATCATACGTGAGTCTGTGCCTGACTGTTACGCAGATCTTGGTTTCCGTACCGTATCGACAAACCCTTGCGGTGAGATTCCGCTCTGTCCTTACGATTCATGCCGTCTGCTGGCAATAAATCTTTTCTCGTATGTTGACAAACCTTTCACCAGTCAGGCTTCGTTCAATTTCGATCTCTTCCGCGAGCATGTGCGTTATGCTCAACGTATGATGGACGATATCATCGACCTTGAAATTGAGAAAATTGACCTCATCATAGAAAAGATAAAGTCTGACCCTGAGTCTGACATCGTGAAATCTTCCGAACTCGAGTTGTGGCAGAAGATACAGGCACGTACTCTTCAGGGGCGTCGTACAGGTGTAGGCACAACTGCCGAAGGCGATATGCTCGCAGCATTGGGACTTCGCTATGCTTCCGAGGAGGCTATTGACTTTTCGGAGAAAGTTCACCGCACAGTTGCCGTAGAATGTTACCGCAGTTCCGTCACAATGGCGGAGGAGCGTGGAGCCTTCGAGGTATATGATGCAAAACGCGAAGCACACAATCCTTTCGTATCTCGCATCAAGATGGAAGACCCAGACCTCTACAAGCGCATGGTCAAGGTTGGCCGTCGCAATATCGCCTGCCTCACGATAGCCCCTACAGGAACTACGTCCATAATGACTCAGACAACTTCTGGCATTGAACCAGTTTTTCTGCCTGTATATAACCGCAAGCGCAAGGTCAATCCAAATGATACTAATGCCCACATTGACTTTGTTGATCCTGAAGGCAATTCCTGGGAGACATACCGTGTCTATCACCACAAACTCGTGGACTGGATGGCTGTCAACGGCTATAATCATCCAGACACTTATTCCCGTGAAGAACTTGATGCTATAGTAGCCAAGTCGCCATATCACAATGCTACATCTGCAGATGTTGACTGGGTGATGAAGGTGAAGATGCAAGGACGCGTACAGAAATGGGTGGATCATTCAATCTCTGTCACAATCAATGTGCCTTCAGATACCACAGAGGAACTTGTTGCAGAACTCTATATGGAAGCATGGCGCAGTGGATGCAAAGGCTGTACGATATACCGTGACGGTTCACGCATAGGCGTACTCACTTCAACCAAAGAGGATGAAAAAAAGAATAATGACAAGCATTGCGTCTGCTTTGACAAGCCTATGATGTCACGTCCAGCCGAACTTCGTTGTGATGTCGTCCGTTTCCAGAACAAGAAGGACAAGTGGATAGCCTTCATAGGACTGAACGAAGAGGGACGTCCATACGAGATTTTCACCGGTCTTGCCGACGACGAGGACGGACTGCTCATACCAAAGTCAGTCAACGAAGGTGTGATAATCAAGACAACTGACGAGGAAGGCAACCGCCGTTACGACTTCCAGTATCGCAACTCACGTGGCTACAAGACGACCATGGAAGGACTCTCCCACAAGTTCGACAAGGAGTTCTGGAACTATGCAAAACTTATTTCAGGTGTCCTCCGCTATGGTATGCCAATCTCGCAGGTATGCAAACTTGTTTCAGGTCTGCAACTTGATTCAGAGTCAATTAACACATGGAAAGAGGGTGTGGTTCGTGCTCTCAAGAAATATGTTGACGATGGTGAACTTGTTGAAGGTCAGGTATGTCCTTCATGCGGTCAGCCAACTCTCCGTATGGTGGAAGGCTGTGTGAAATGTTCCAATTGTGGATACTCAAAGTGCGGCGGATAACCGCACTTTAATTTTTTTCGCAAAAGCCTTTGCCATATCGCAAAAAAGCCTTAACTTTGCAGCCGCAAAAAATAATGACATGCAGATATGAAAAAATTACTTACTATTGCCCTTGTTGCATTTTTTTCTGTCTCCCTCTTTGCACAGGATGAACTGACAGAAATCTCTTGGCAGGAACGTGAGGCTAACATCCGCGAGATGTTCTCTGAAATTGAGCAGATGGACGACAACGACCAGATTACACGTATGGCCGACTCAATCCAGCGTGAGATGATCGAGATTCTGATGGATCCGGAATTCCCTTTCGAGTATGAATTTGACCTTCTTCCAAACGTTGGTGCAGTCTCTTCAGATGACAACCTGCTTCACATGTATTCGTGGAATGTGCCATTGAAAGATCAGAACAACACATCGCAATTCTATGCACTCTGCTTCAACCGTGCATTCAATGTAACTTACGTGCTTGCGCAGGGTATTCCGTATATCCCCAATATGAAGGGCAACATTCCAGAGACTTCATGGTATGGCTGCATCTACTACAAGATGGCGCAGATACGTGTCAAGGACAATTATGGATACCTGATGCTTGGCTACGCTCCGATAGACGACAATCGCCAGTATAAGATTATCGATGTCATGATTCCAAACAAGCGTGGAGTCAAGTTTGGTGCAAATATCTTCCAGAACGAAGATGGCAAGAAGAGTTCACGCGTGGTATTCGAGTATGGCCGTAATGTGCAGATGACCCTTGAGCTCGACAAGAAGAAAAAGAAAATCATATTTGATCATCTTACCGAGATAGGCCGTGATGATAATGGCAAGCCTATTTATGGCCCAGACATGAGCGTTGACTCATACGTGCTCAAGAAAGACATGTGGATATACAAGGGCGATGTTGACGCACGTAATCCTCGCGACAAGAAAAAATAATGTCTGCCGCCAGACTTGTTGATGATATAAAAGGAACGACCTCGGTAAGGTTGTTCCTTTTCTTGTCTTTTGGCATACTGCTTTCGCAGTTTGTCCCGCAGGTGTCTGGCTGTGTTCCTCTGATTGTAGTTGTAGGAATTTTCGTAATCGCTGTCATTTTATACCTGTGTGGACAGTTCCGGCTCTCCATCTGCCTGTTCTATCTACTTTTGGTCGCTTACGGCATTCTTTTTGCCCAGTCAGGTTTATTTATGACTGAGCGGAACTTTCAATCTTCAGGTGTAAGGGACGCACTGATGACATTGTTCGCTGAAAGAGAAATTGCCTCAGAAAACCTGCCCCTGCTTTCGGCACTCACTCTCGGAGAACGTACGGTGCTTTCACCTGATTTGGTCAGCAATTTCCGTGCATCGGGCGTGGCACATGTGCTGGTGGTCAGCGGTATGCACGTCGGGTTCCTCTATCTGTTGGTGTCATTTTTGATCCGTAGGATACAGAACAGGTATGTGTCGGCCATTGCTGGACTCTCCATTCTTTGGGGCTATGCTGCCATTGTAGGTTTAACCCTTTCAGTATGCCGTGCGGCATTCATGTTCTCAGTGTTGCTTATGATGAAAGTGGTGGGGGAGCGTTACCGCTCGTTTCATGCTCTCTTCATGGCTGCCTTCTTGCAGTTGCTCATCACTCCTTCTGCATTGTTCGACATTGGCTTTCAGCTCAGTTATTCAGCTGTTCTCTCAATTCTAGTGTTCTATCCGTTGTTCCCAAAACCGTTCTTTGAAGATAGAAAATCCAGTGGCTTCATTTTATTAGGAAGTCCTTCTTATTTGGCTAATATTGGTTCGTTTTCACCTGATACTGTGGCTTTGATTTCTTTGACAAAAAAACACCTCAATTCCGTTTTGTCATTTGTATATAGTGCAATCCGTCTTACCATTTCTGCCCAGATACTGATAGCACCGTTAGTGGCATATTATTTCGGTCAGTTCCCGCTCTATTTCGTCCTTACCAATCTGGCAGTGACATTGCTTGTTCCAGTAATATTCATTGGCGGATTTATGGTGCTCATACCTTATTTGGGAACCCTGATTGCCTATCCGCTCAATTTTCTGCTCACGTTGCTGCAGACGATTGTAACAGCCGTTGCATCAATGCCGATGTCGCTTGTACAGGTGCGCATATCTTTCCTTGCCCTTGTGCTTGTGTATATGCTTATTGCCCTGGTGGTGTGGTATGCATATTCCGGCAGGAAATAAGGTGCCGCATGACAATGAATCTTTGACGTTTGTCAAGAATGATGACAAAGTCCGTATTGCACTTGAGCTATGGTATGGTTCGGATGGAGTGATTAGCTCTTCAACGGTGAATATGTTGTCCGAGTTCTCTTCATCGTATATAGGTGATGATGATAAATTTATGCAGTTCATCTATTCAATAGGCGAGAACCCCACTTTTCCTTCAGGCAACACGCGCAGAATTATGGGGATTTCTTTCTGCGGGTTCTGCGAGCTCTGCGTGAAATTGAGGTCAGATGGTCGTCGCGAACGGAGAATTGGTCCGAAGATCCATTTTTGACCCTCCGTTGATCCTCCGTTTGATGTCCGTTGTTTCTCCGTTCAAGAACGGAGGCACGACGAAGTCATGACGAAGTCACGACGAACTCACGACGTCAGCAGACCTTTTTCGTCATGCAGCTCTGCCTGTTCTTGCTCTCGTCGCGGCAGCAACTGACGTGGATCCAACGTTTGTTGCCTTGCGACTCAAGAATCAGCTGGTCAAACCTGCAGTTCTGCTGAATGAAGAGGAACCACTGCTTGAGGGCTTCGTTTACCCTCGGCGGAACCGAGGGGCACGGTGGCTGGATGTCAGCAGCCTCACCGGTCAGGTGCTGACTGTTCCTCGCTCCGCCAACCAGACTATTCAACTCACGGCATCTGTATCCTGACGAAATAACAACCGGCATTCCCATCTGTTCACGCAGCGGTTCAAGGACCGTCTGGCAGAGGTGCTGCAGATTCTCTACCACGATGCGGTCTTCCGCCTTTGTCGTGTCCAGTGTGTTGTCAATGCCATTTGCTTTGGCAGTTGCGGAACGAGTGAATTCGTCCAAGGAAAAATGCTGTGTCAGTTTCATAGTCGTTAGTCGTCAATTCTCAATTGTCCAGAGGTTGCCCTCTACTATTGTTATTAACACGAAATGAAATTTTTGAAATAAAATCGCGTTAAAAATTCTTAACGACTTTCTATGGTGTTATTTTTCAA
>JAZRYS010000210.1:0-1570 GCA_045600865.1 Candidatus Aphodosoma sp. | reverse complement strand
ACACGCTGTCGTCGCTTTGGAAAGTCCATGGCGGCCAAGATGTTATATGCTTATTACGATAAGTCGTGTGATTCACGCGAGTTGTTCAAAGACTTGAAAATTGCGCAGGACACTTCATTTGAAAAACATCTCAACAAATATAATGTCCTTTTTCTTGATGTCACATCGTTTACATCTCAACCTAAGTTTCATGGTCACATCGTAAAGAGCATTCAGGATGCTATGATGGAAGAAGTAAAAGCCGTATTCCCTCAAGTAACATACAAGGAAGATGATGACTTGATGGGATGTCTTCAATCCATATACAGGCAAACAGGAGAACGATTCTTCTTTATTATCGATGAATGGGACGCAATATGCCGTGAATTCCCAACAAGACAAAAGTTCAAGGACTCTCCATTAGAGACTTCCAGCACAGAAATGGACGAGTATGTAATGTTCCTACGCCGCCTGTTCAAGACCGATGATTCAGACCTGGTGTTTGCAGGTGCATATATCACAGGCATCCTCCCCATAGTAAAATATCAGACAGAATCAGCTCTTAATAATTTCTGGGAATATTCCATGGTTGATCCAGGAGGTTTAGCACCATATTTTGGATTCACCAAGGACGAAGTCCATGATTTGTGCTATAGAAATGGCATGGACTTTGAGGAGATGCAAAAATGGTATGACGGATACAAAATCGGGGATGTGCCATGCATTTTCAATCCAAGTTCTGTTATGAAAGCTATTATAAGAAAGAGATATAATAGTTACTGGGCTGCAACAGGCGCTTATGACAAGGTTGCCTCTTACATCAGTCTGAACTATGAAGGATTGAAAGACGATGTTGTCAAGATGTTAGCCGATGTAAAATGTTCTGTTGATCCAACAGGTTTTGTCAATGACATGTCATCTGTGAATTGCAAGGATGATGTGTTCACTGTCTTAATACACCTTGGATATCTTGCATATGATTCAGATGAAGGAAAGTGCTATATTCCCAACAAGGAAGTGGCTGGGGAACTGGTAAATGCAGTAAAATCAAATAACTGGAAAGAGATTGTAAATATTATCCAATCCTCAGAGCAACTCCTCGATGCCACGCTCTCAGGCGATACAGAAAAAGTAGCAAGTATCATAGATACAGCACATCATGAGAATACTAGCATTCTTTCTTACAATGATGAGAACTCTCTTTCGTGTGTTCTGTCAATTGCCTACATTTACGCCAAAAACGATTATATCATTCATCGTGAACTAGCAACAGGCAAAGGCTTTGCAGATCTAGTATTCATTCCTCGCAAACATATAGACAGTCCTGCAATGATTGTTGAGCTAAAATACGACAAAGATGCAGACACGGCAATTTCTCAGATTCATCGTAAGGATTACAAGGGTAAGGTATTGGAATATTCTGACAACCTCCTTCTAGTCGGCATCAATTATGACAAGGACAGCAAGAAACATAGTTGTGTGATTGAGAAGTACACCAAGAATTAAGTCCCTAAAAAGAAATATGGCAACTGGATGAACCTCGGTTCTATCAGTTGCCATATTTATTACTACCTTTGAATAGATGTAGGAA
>JAZRYS010000209.1:0-3933 GCA_045600865.1 Candidatus Aphodosoma sp. | reverse complement strand
TAATAAAACTTAAACTCGCAATAAATATGCTTCAAACTCGAATTAAATACTTACCTTTGCAGCACAAATCTTGTTCTACTATGCGTATTCAAATACTTTTCAACTTAAAATAGCAGTGGCAAAACTGCTGGATAATTGTATGGATAGAGTCTATAATGTTATACTTGTATGGTTAGATAATCATACTCGGAAGATGGCAAAACCAGTTATTGGATTGCTTTCTGTTTTTGTACTTTTGTCATGTAGTCATAGCAAATATGATTTCGATTTCAATACAACAGAACAGGCATTGAAATGTTATCAGTCATTTTGTGATGAAACGAAAGTGAAAAAGACTATGTCTTCAAATGATGTTGTCCCAGTTCTCAGAGAATGGCATGAAGTTCGGGACACTGTATTGTCCTTCTTGCGGAAAGATTCAGCATATTATGCCCATTCATGGATTCCTGGCAAATACTCATCCATCGATGACACCATAAGGTTCCATTTGCTGAATACCATGCTCGAACAGAACTACACATTCAGTGATATTGCAATTATCAAGCGAGGCTCTTCCGTCTATAGTGATGATAAAGAGGTTACGGAATCATCGGCTGAAATTCAACCTTTCTTTTCAAGGCTTGATTCTGTACATATATATAATACCAATAAGGAAACGGTTCTGTCTATGTACAGAGTTTTTCTTCATGATACTCGAAAGAACGGAATCTGCAGTATTGACGAACTCAAGTCCTTCATCAAGGTTGAAGACAGAATCTTCCGCACATTTCTCCACCATCTCGCAGAAATGGATGGCGAAAATCTTTCAGACATTACCAAAGACACGGAAGAAATATGCAATGACATCTTCCGTTCAGCATCTCAGGGCATGATGGATTGCAAGTCAGCATTGCTTTATATGTCCAGTCGCTCCAACCGAAGGATTCTTCTGAATGCTGAAGCCTGTATTGAAGGATTCAGGAAACATAAGACAAAGACACCGTCCCAGCTTAATGCGTATTACTGGATGTCGATTCAACCCTTCGTTGCTATTGATCCATTCGGAATGGCTGTTTTATCGGAAGAACAATTCAATCGTATCTGTAAAGTGGCAGATGAGATACAACGTCTTGACCGCGCAGGTCAACTTGGTTCTGACTCTGGAAAGATTTCCCAGATGGTCAATCTGATATTGAAAATGTACCTGACCACTTTCTGATTTACAATACTCGATGCGTTATGCATCATCTCAACTATCGTAATAACAAAAAATATAATACTATATGTTCGACAAGCAAATTGAAGATTTTATCGAGCTTACAGCCGACCTCATTCCAGGTATGTTTGAGAAAACCAGTCTCGGCAAGTGTGAAGTACATGACTACTATGCTGTCATTGAGTTCAAACTTGAAGACCGCCTATCCAAGGACGATGTGCTGGATATGCTGGAGGACAACATGGAAATGACCATCATGTATGTTCATCACCGTTCAATGAGTACTGATGCAGGAATCAGCATCTGTGCATATTCTGATCATTCATTTGACGATAAGTTTGCCATCCATGCCATCACGGATGCCGATGGACTTGTACACCGCATTACTGCAACCTTGTTCTTCTCTGTCGATGTCATGATGAACCATCTTGTTGAAGACCTGGAACAACATTCTGGTTCAGGAACCTTCGAGTCTTCAATGGCTAAGGAAGATGTAATGACTGCTTTCTGCTAAATCAAATACGATGTACATCATTGTGAATGGACAACGCATTACTTGCCAGGTTGGTCGAGACGATAAACGAACATCGCACCTGGATCAGAGCAGAATTGTCAGAAGAGCTCGTGCCTTACTACGTTCAGCAGGCAGGAAAGGAAAAGGTCGTTTACGGTCGCTCTCTTCAGCTCGAATCCTACCACTGCATCGACGGCTACCCCGTAGGGCAGAAGTGGATAATCCACGAGTATCTCCTTGACAAGGGTGTCCGCAAACTGAGAGCCTTCGACACACAGTTTGCTTTCAACTTTGCCAGGCGGAGACTCTCGTTGAAGCAGATAGAACGTCTGATAGAGGAGTCCTCGATGCATTTCGTACACCTCCATCTTGACCCTTACGGTTTCTGAAATGATTCCTTGCTTTATTTACTTTGGTCACTTTACTTTAACAAACCTAAAGCAAATCTTACTCACGCAACACTAATTTGATGATAATATGATTCTTACAATTCTAAATCTACTCATCGTAAGCCCGATTCTCTGGGTGCCACTGTTCTTCTATGGCAGAAAGTCTCGAAGAATGGTCAAGTTCTGTCAGCGCATGGCGCGTAGTGAATATCAGCGCACAATATACAGTTATATGCTGCTGGCTATTGTGCTCATGTTCCATGCTACTTATCCTGAGCTGTTCAGGTGTCATTATGGAGCATACGCTTCCACTGCTCTTGCCGTCTGCCTTATTTCACCTAAGCTGACTACTCGTTTACTGAAAGGTATTCGTGCAAGTCACGCAGTGATGGCCATAATAGGTTTTATGGCACTGGCTAATGTCTTTGCTCCCGAAATGTACACCCTGGGTATTACTCTGTGCTATATTCTGCTGGCAGCTGTCTTCTATCCCTCACAGTCGATGGAAGACTTTGTTCTGACAGAACCGCAGTACAGTAGCTACGAGGAACTGGAGGAAGAAACGGTTAAACATTACTTTGCCTGATGCACCTGATGGTGTACAGAACTATTGTTTAACCGCCCCGATGGGCGAGTCCTGTCGGGGCACATTCTAGTTTTAATCAGAAATGAAATTTGAAATCAATGACAAAATTATCAATGCATGTAAACTCAACCGTCCGTTGCTTGACATGCTCTGCCCCAAAAGAAGTGGCAGATACACGAAACTTGAAGCCTACATAGATCTTCTGGACAGAATCTCTACCCAGAAGTCTGAGGATGTCCACACTGGAGAGGTGGTCAGTGTTGCCCCAGGGGAGTTCGCTGTGACCATCACTGAACTCTCAGAGAAATGGAACTGGCATCGTGCCACTGTACGTACCTTCCTCGAATCCCTTGAGGAGATTGGCGAGATCAAAAAGGAAATCCAGAAGCATTGTTATAAAGTGTCCATGGTGAACCAGGTTAAGATGTTCATCCCAATAGACACACCAGATGACATGCTTGACTACTGCAGGATTCTCTTCACTCATCTTTCCATGCGTCTTCGCAGCATGAAGGAACTTGTTCCATTTGCTGAACAATACTGCAGTCTCTCTGCTGAATCAGAAGGCGACAATCGCAGATACTGGAGTGATGAAGCTTATGTCATCCGTGTTGTACATGCTCTTGTAGTTTCTTCTTTCACGGCAACAAGACATTGCGGTGAAATCGTCCTCAATGCAGACGTTGAATCATACATGCTCGAAACACTTCGCGGAGATTCTCCTTGGACTATCTATAAATGGCTTCAGGCAGCCAGCCTTATCGGCATAGCTCTTGACGAGCAAACCAAGCCTTCGCTTGATATGGATATGCACGGAGTGTTCTCTGAAAGTGATCTTCCTTTGCTTGGCAAACTCTATGACTATTACCTGTCGGAGTTTTACTGTCTTGCAAAACAGCAGAAGGAATCTTCAGCTGAGCATTCTGGTTCATCTAACCCAAAGGCTGAGAACCTGAATCAATAAACGAAAATTTCGGACCCTGTCATAAACTTCTTCATTTTTCTTCGCTTTGGGCAAGTCCAGACGTGGTGGCTAATAAGCCTGACGCAAGGGCTTGCCCTTTTCAGCACCGCGCTTGCGCAGTGACCACTTGAAAGAAGGGAGGGGGAGCCTAATCCCCCACTTCGGTAGCGAAGATGGGAGTGTTGTCCACCGAGGCAGCAAGCTGGGACAGAGTTTCGGGTGAACAGTAACAGAATCATAGATTATGGGAAAGATAGCAAAGCAGGTGATTGACTTCCGACCTTC
>JAZRYS010000208.1:0-4426 GCA_045600865.1 Candidatus Aphodosoma sp. | reverse complement strand
GAAGAGTGAACTGGACAACGGCAGGGTGATAATTTATGACGGACGTGACCCAAGAGGCGGTCACTCTTTCGTCTGTGACGGCTACGACACTGGCGACCTTTTCAGTTTCAACTGGGGTTGGGGTGGAAGCAATGACGGTTTTTATGCTATCGGGGCATTGAATCCTGACTATTCCGGCTCTCCTGCCTTCAACATCAATAATGCCGCAGTGATTGGTATTCAGCCCATCTCAGGCTCCATCCCCGCAAAAACTACCGTCAACGCCTCGTCTGCCGACAAATCGCAAGGCATTGTCTCAGGTTCAGGAACGTACAACCAATACGACACCATAACGCTTGTCGCCGTTGCAAACGAGGGCTATCTGTTTGACCATTGGGACGACAACGTAAAATCAAACCCACGATACACCTTCGCCACCTCTCCGACTTTCGATAGGACAGCCTTTTTCACACCATTGCCCACTGACACTTTGTTCTATTGCGATAACGAGATGTATAGTGCACTGGGCACTTCTTCCCAATGGGGTATCCGCTACCCTGCTTATATCTTGTCTGACAAAAAACTATCTGCCGTTCAGGTCGTTCTTCGCGAGCCAGGACAATATACGTTGAATATCTATCAGGGCGACAACTCCCAGATGACCTTGGAATATTCGCAGCAATTCACTGCATCTCAATTGCTTGACTGGATTACAATTCCACTGACCAATCCTTTCCATATTGACAACGCAAAGTCGCTTTGGATAACATTGTCTTTCTCAAACGGCGGATACCCAATGACCTTTTCGTCTCGTTATCGTGGAAACCGCAATGGCATGATGCTTTACTATGGAGGCAAATGGTTGTCATTCAATGACAATGGTATGTATGGTTCTTGGCTTATCAAAGGAATCACCGAATATGACGATACACATACCGAGGTTGTGAATGCCGAGTTGCATGAAGTCAAAGCCGCCTGCGACGGTGAAAGGATAATAGTATCCGGTGCGGCTGACAATACAATCACCATTTATGATACCTTGGGCAGGATGATTGCGTCTAAGGAAATGGCTGATGAGCTGGAAACTTTTCAGGTTCCTTCGTCAGGTGTTTATCTTGTCAAGACAGGCAATGGACTAACCGTCAAAGTTGTTGTGAAGTAACACAAAAACAGACAATCCGCATACGACATTGTATGCGGATTGTCTGTTTATTGCAGGTTGTACAAACCTTATATTATTTAGCAGGATATACCTGTTTGCCTTCGAACCATGTGGATTCTGCCTTTGCTGTGTGAATCTCACTTTCGGCACACTTGAGCACATCCTTATCGACAAACACAAAGTCTGCGTATTTACCAACTTCGATGCTTCCGCGCTCTTTCTCAACGTGCATCTGGTATGCTCCGTTGATGGTAAGTGCCTGAAGTGCCTCTTCACGTGAGATGCTTTCTTCTTTCCAGAAAGGATCGGTTAGTCCTCCATCAGTATTCATCTGACAAGTGACGGCAATCTCCATAATGCCAAATGGGTCGTTAGGCGAACCTGAAGTGGCTGGGTAATCACTGTGGGAAGTCATAACAACTCCTGCATTGAAATACGACTTCATCGGGTAAGCCTTGCTCATAAGGTTTTCCGGAACAATCATATTGAGATAGAGTTCTACCTCCCATGACATTCCGTGCCACAGTATTCCGCTGACAGCCACTATATTGTTTTCTGCCATTCGTGCGAAATCTTCCTGAGGCACATTACGTGCGTGAACCACGGTGTTGCGAAGTTCCTTCTGACCACCAGCAACGAAAGCGTTCACAGCACGATGCACTGCAGCATCGCCCATCGTATGAACGTGCATTGTCATGCCAGCAGCATTCGCCAAACGGGTGATATCTGTCACTTCGTTCTCCTCCCAGTTGGCCATACCATGACCGTATGATGTTTCTTGATAAGGTTCAAGCGTGAAACCCGTTCCGCTTTCCACAGTACCGTCGATGAATATTTTGACATAATCTGCATATATATGACCCTTGGTGTATTTTTTCGTCTTTATAGCCTTGTCAATCTCATCCGCTACACTTTGGGTTGAACTTTCGAATTCGTATGCCATACCGAGCAGCATATTGAGTCCACCTGCTTTGTCAAGCTGTTCTGCTGCTTCGTAGAAAGCATTTGTTCCATAAACATTTGACCATCCGTCCATATACGAAACAAAGCCATTTGCCAACAGTTGCTGTTGCGATTGTTCGATGGCAGTCATAGCTAAAGTAGCAGGGAAAATCTCGTTGAAATTTATACCATGGGCGCGTACGTAAGTGCCTGCCTGTTCTTTCAAGAGACCTGTAGGCTTGCCATTCTCGTCCATGCATATTTCTCCACCCCTTATCTGAGATATGAGCACATTGCCATCTTTATCCATTATTCCGGCATTCTGCAGACATAATGTGTTGGCAAGTCCTTTATGGCCTTCAGAATCGTTTACATAGAGAGCAATGTCTGGGCAGATAGAATCCAATTCCTGACGAGTAGGCATTCCTTCCGCCTCAAAGACTTGATACATCCATCCGAAACCATAAATGCTCGATTTGCCAGCTGCTTTTGCCCTCTGGTATGCAGCTTTCACCTCTGCCTTGAAATCGTCTGGAGTAGATTCCAGCCCAAGCGCAGGTCCTCCCATGAGAGGTATGGCATTTGCCATCATGTAGTGCGCATGACTTTCGTAGCAGCCAGGAATGATGACACCATTACCACTATGGTCAACAACCTGAGTCTTTCCTTCCTCGATGAAAGATGCTACGTTCTGAACATCACCAACATAGACGAATTTGCCGTCCTTTACCGCAAATGCATCGGCATAGATGTATTTGCCGTTGGCATCTTTTGCAGAGGTGAAGATTTTGCCATAGACAACGAGGTCAGCACCGTCTGTCTGAGGCTGTTTCGGTTCATCCTTTTTACAGCCTGCAAGCATTACGCTTGCAATAACCACCATCGTTACTGCTACAATGGGGAAAAAATGTTTTGCTTTCATAATATAAAAAATTAATTGTTATTCCTCAAAAACCATTCATTCAGAGTATTACATCTGTTTGTCGTTATTTCTGTTCAATCTTCTATATAACTACTTTGTAATTCACTGGCATTCAGAGTCCCTTCAGCCCATCATCGTAGAGACGCGGCATGCCACGTCTCTACACATTTCTACGACCTCGTCAATTGTGCTGCAAAGTTACGATATTTTTCCGACATGGCAATCAGGAAATATAATTATTTTCTGCTCTTCTTATTGGCATAGCTTGCGATTGCAAGTTGCTTCTGCTCGTCGGAGGTGTATTTTTCCAGCATAGGGTTGTTGACAGCAAGAGTCTGGACGCTCGAAAATGCCTTCCTGCCCTCGCCACGTTTGCGCACTATGGCCAGACCACAGGCACCCTGACTGCGGAAACAGAGTTTGTTATCTTCGTTGATACAGAATTCAAAATCAGGCATATACTGACTGACAGGAGTTTGGTCTTTGACACCAAGTTCAAATTCACGATATTTGCAGCTTGCCACAGGGAGGTCGTAACCACCAGGGATAGCTTTGCATAAGGTTTTCTGGCAACACGCCATCAGCCCTACCCTATCGCCCCGTCTGAAAAAGTCAGGGTTTCTGAACGGGATAAGTTCACTAATATCAGACATTGTAGCGCATTCATCCACAACCATTCCAGTCACGTCAATGTCCGTCACCAGCCAGTCCTCCTCCAGATGATATTCAATCGTGGGGAGAGTGCCGAATGAAACGACATACGGTGCAACGATGCATGCATGATTCAGATTTTCATCGTATGTGAGATAGACGGCTGTCTTTACCGTCATGTTGCAGGACTGGAAACGCGTATAATCCGACTGACAACCAGACTTGCCCTGAAAGTTGTCCTTCAATGCCTCCTTCATACAACTGTACATGCTGATGATGTTGCGCAACTTCAGCCTGTTCGTCTGTTGCGACTCGCTTCGCGGATTCTTTATGCCGTGAGGCTTGCTACTTAATACAGTCACTCCATCGTAACTGCGGAAGACTCCATCGTCCATAGCTCCCGAAAGGGAACCATCAGGTTTTACTATTGCCATATTATTAAATTTTGTAAATTTTATATTTATCAAATCACCACATAGAGACAGCGTCGCAAAAACAGTGATGGAGCGGTATTGCTGCGATAACACAGATATACCCAAAAGCCACTCACGAATGTCTCATAAAAAATGGGACCATGATGGGAGGTGGATGGGAGGTAGATGGGAGTTGCGATAATACCGTAACCTTTTCTGTAGTTTCCTGATTTAGGTTGACTATTCAGCTCTTATTACTGATACTGGTTGACAAAAATTAATATAATTCCTATTTAAGGTTGACGATATGTTGGATTTTTTGCCTTGGCGGGGGCTCGAGCCCCCGCCAAGGCAAAA
>JAZRYS010000207.1:0-3883 GCA_045600865.1 Candidatus Aphodosoma sp. | reverse complement strand
TGGATGATTTCCATTTCTGCAGATTCCTGATTGGGCTGTAGTTCTCTGGAATTGTAGAGCCGGGTGATGTCGTTGTACTTGTCGAAGATGGCGTGCTGCTTCTTCAGGGCGGCAACTGCCGCCTCCTTCTTGAAACTGACCTGCATTTCCGCAGCATCGCTCATCATCCGGAATACGTTGGAGTATGAGCACTGTCCGTCATAAATATCCTGATTCACCTCGTAGGCGGAAATGAAAGCGGAGCACTCGTTCACTACCTTTGATGACAGTTCTTCATACAGCCCTTCTCTTGTGCCCTCAACTTTCAATTGAAGGGAAATAAGATCGAATTTGGATGGCTCCAAATCAGACAGGCTGTCTCTTGCGTTTGTGAGTGCAATGATGTCGTCCAACGTCAGAGATGCGTGGCTTCTCAGAATGTTGGTGACGTCGCGCAGAGTGCGGAGGAATGAAAATATGGTGTCGACAGCATGCATTTATTTCGATTCTATGGTTTCAAGTATCTGTTCTTTTCAAGCAGGTTTATCAGCAAGTCAATAGTCGTACACGGATTCCAAGAGTTATAATCCTGTCCTTGATAAAGGGATCTCAGCATAACGGCGCGGCTTTTGGCAGCTTCTTCATCGCCATAAGCAGAAAGCAAATCATACATCACGTCAGATCCTTTGTCGTAACGGAATGTCGGTTCGTATTTACGGATTTCTCTTTCCAGGATCTCGATATACTGATTTCGGCCGACGGCAGATCTCAAATCCACGAAATGAAGGCACAACCAGAGCTCAAAGGATTCGTTCGACCATGCTACTTCAAGATGATTCTTTCTTGCAGTTTGGATCGCCTCATTGAAGTCAGCGTTGTTGTCTTTATCGAAAACTAGCCATATCTGGTCATAAGAGCCAAGATCACGGCGACGCAATGCTTCCTCCACAAGTTTCATTGTGCTCCTGTCTGCGCCGATTACCTTCGTCTTTCGGCTGACGAAGTGTCTGAGATAGTTCGGTTCGCTCTTTGTTCCTTCGCAAACAATGAGGTAGCTGTATATCAATTCCCTTGACCCTTCCTTTCTGGCGGTCTTCTTTGAGGAATGAGCAGCAATCTGCGCTTCACGCTGCTTCTTCGTAAGATGTTTTGCCATAGTTTCAGAAGAGTCTACAGGTATGGAATCGCACCGTACCGACCATTTATATAGTCTTTCTCAAAGCTCCTGTCGTTCCGGACCTTTGCGCCACTGGCATCCTTGAATTCAACCAGAGAGTACAAGTCTGTGGCGGCAACGTCATTCTTCTCCGTAAACCATATCTGATCTCTGCGCAGGAAACTGTTGTCAAGAAGATTTGTATCGTGGGTCGCAAATACCAGCTGCGAACCCATTGGATTGGTGTCCTTGTTGTTAAACAAAGCTATCAGCATCTTTGTGATCATCGGATGCATGCTGCTACCGAATTCGTCCACAATCAAAACCCGGGGCGATGAAAGGGCTCTCACGAATACTGGAGCCACATCAAACAGTTTGTTCGTTCCTTCCGATTCGGAATCAGACATGGACATATTGATTTCTCCCACTACTTTTCCGGCACTGTCGTATACCTTATGCACCGTCACGGCCTTGACTTCCGGATTGTCCACCCGTTTTACAGAGTCAAAACCCAGTTTGAATTGCCTGAGGAACGTGTTCATCTCTTCATCAGAAATAGTGATGGACCTGTCAGACAAATCTTTCGTATCGTCCCCATTGAAGACTGCTATACGCTTCATTTCAGACATAATCTTTCCGGCTATTCTGTCATTGAAAGCGTCTGCGACAGACAGGAACAGTGCGTTATCCTTTGTCCTGTCCACCAAGGCCTCAGCCGTTTTATAATGGGAGGTTACACCGATTCCATCAGAAGACCTGATGAAGAGGCATTTCTCGCGGCCCTTGTTTCCAGTCCGGAAATACAGGTACTCTTCTGTGATTTCCACCCGCGTTGCTGAGAATCCATACCTGTAATAGTCACCTTCTACAATCAGTTCGACCTCAAAGGCACTGGCCCCACTCCTGTTTGTTTCGTCGAACAGGAACGGATACATCGGAAGTTCCTTGGAAGAATTGTAGCCGGCAGAATCAAATACCGTGGTGAGAAATGTCCTGAACGCTTCTATCAGGTTACTTTTGCCGCTTGAATTGGCACCATATATGGCGGCCGTAGGTAAAGCGGCAGTCCCATTGATGTCAATCAAGTATTCGGCATGTTCCTTAATGGAAGCCGGAGACATATTAAGAGTCTTGGCCTCTTTATATGATCTGAAATTCGATACCGTGAAACTGAGTAACATATTCCTGTGTTTTTCACAAAGTAAGGGAAAATATAGCTAAACTCCAAATATTTGAGAAATTCTCTCGATTTTTGGTAGTTTGCTGTTGTTTTCCCAGCGTTTCAAATATCTGATACTATTCGTCCATGAAATCCATCTTGGTCATTTCTTTGGCGCGGATGCTGTCCACGATATCGATGTACGGCTTCATGGCCTTGTAGTCAGAGTGGCCGGTCCACTTCATCACTATGTTGGGCGGGATGCCTCGTGAAAGGGCATTGACGATGAATGTGCGGCGGCCTGTATGGGTGCCGACCAATTCCCACTTCTTCTTGATCTCATCTATGCGCTCGTTGCCCTTGTATGTGGTTATCCTTTCCTCCTGATCTATCCCAGCAAGTTTGCACAACGTCTTTAGATCCCGGTTCATCGCCTGGTTGGTGTAATTAGGGAACACGCGGCCGTCCTTGTTCGGTATTGCCTTGTATTTTTCGAGAATGGCCCGCATCATGCCGTTTATCTCTATGGATATGCTGTCCGCCGTTTTGATTGTAGTCACCTCAATGTGGTCATCGCGCACGTCATTCCAACGGAGGTTGGATGCATCGGAATAACGCAGGCTGGAGAAGCAGCAGAAAAGAAATATGTCACGGACTGGTTCGAGATAAATGTTGTCGCCCGACAGTTCCAGATCGCGCACTCTCTTCAGTTCCTCCTTGCTTAGAAAGATCACCTTCTTCTGCGTCTGCTTGAGAGTCGGTTGGAATGTCTTGTAAGCACGGTTGGTATTGTATCCTTTCTCTGTTGCCCAGTTCAGGAACCAGCGCATATACCCCAGCTTCTTCTTGATGGTGGAATTCTTCAGGCCGATAAGATCAACCTCGTCGTACTCTTTCCTGTCGCCCTTGCTTTTGCGCGGGGTGCGTAGTTTCTTCTCATCCCTGAGATATACCACAAAATTTGTTAGTGTCTTTTCCGTCAAATCCGAAAATTTCAGATTTTTCTTGAAGGTCCTCAAGTCCGCCTTCATAGCGTTCATCTTCTCGAATGTAGCCTCAGTCCAGGCATTCTTCTCACCACATTCGGACATGAACTCGTCAAATATGGTGAATAAGTCAGGCTCTTGGGGCTTGGACTCAACATTCTTCTTAGGTTCCGGTTTCTTCGGGATGACTCCGGTCATCCTTTCCTTGAACTTTTCGCTTAATTGTTCAGCCGTAGGATAGACATCATTTGCCTCGAAGTACTTGAAGGACGTTATCATCTGGCTGCGGACATTGCGGAGACCGTTGTTGATCTCCACGCCGGTGACGTCTTTGGGGCCGACATACTCGTCCCGTACGGTTTCTGTCTGTATGTCCCAGGCTTCTTTATCTGTAAGTATGCTCCCGGTAGCGAAGTCCAGTTGCTGCCCGTTGAAGGTGACTCGCATCCTGATTTGATGCTTGTCCCGATTCTTTCCGTAAGCCCGGAGATTGAATGTAATGTTATACCTGATTTCCATACCGCAAATTTAGGGCATTTTTTGAAATCGTGCCCTAATCGTGCCCTAATTTTTAGTAAATTTGTATGGAGTCAACAGCTACAA
>JAZRYS010000206.1:0-1520 GCA_045600865.1 Candidatus Aphodosoma sp. | reverse complement strand
CATTTCATCACTCCTGGTCAGATCCAATGTGCCATTATGAGCACGCATAATCTGTCTCGAAAGACTCAATCCGATTCCGGATCCTTCCTGCTTCGTAGTAAAGAATGGAATGAATATCTGTTCCTGACTTTCTGGAGTAATCGGATCGCCATCATTCGCTACATGGATCAGCGTCTGTTCATTATTGTTAATCTCTGCAGTAATCCAGATATGTTTGGCACCTGCCTGGATGGCGTTCTTGATCAGGTTGATAAGAATGCGGCTGATCTGCGACTCGTCGGCATAGATGAGGATGTCCTCGGTCTTAGGCTGATACGTGCAGCTGACCTTATTAGTAGCACATTGTTCGCTGGTCAAATCTATGACCTTATTTACCAAATCATTCAGCATCAAAGCCTTCAGGATAGGTTTAGCAACACCAGCCAATTCACGATATGATTCCACGAAACGGATGAGGTCTTTTGACGAGGAGGCGATGGTTTCTAGTCCAGCCTTTACGTCCATCTCCCTCTCTTCCTCAGGGACATTTGCCGAATGGCTCAAGGCCTCGCTGAGTGATGCGATCGGACTTACCGTGTTCATGATCTCATGGGTAAGGACACGGATCAGCTTTGTCCATGACTCTTGCTCGTGCTGCTGACGACGGCGCTCCACGATCCACTTGATACGGTTCAGTGTCTTGTTGAACTTTGAATTCTCCTGAAAGCGGAAATTGTATTCCTCGTCCTCAAAAGCATCAAGCATGTACTCCAGCTTTTTTCGATCCTTTTCTCGAATATAAACAACGGTAACAAAGACAGCAACAATGATGATCAATATGTAAATCAAAGACAATATCATCTGTTCAAACTAATGCTTACGAATTAATGCTCACGAATGTTTCGACCCACCAAGCGTTGTTCACTGTTAATTGTTCACTGTTAATTGTTAACTAAATCCCATATTTCTTTAGTTTACTGTATAGTGTCGGACGGCTGATGCCCAACTCTTTGGCCACCATACTGAGGTTGCCATTGCAGCGAATCAATGTGTCTCTGATTGTCTTCTCTTCTGCTTCATCGAGCGTCTGGTTGATAGTGGATGTGGCCTTTGCTGGAGTATTTATCGACAGGTCTTTCAACTGCAACGCTTTTCCTTCCGACAGGATCACTGCCTTCTCAATCACATTCTGAAGCTCTCGGATATTGCCACTCCAAGCATGTGAGGTCAGTCGCTGAGCGGCCTCTGGAGAGAGGGTTTCTACAGGGCGATGATATTTTTCGGCATACTTCCTCAAAAAAATATCGGCCAATGGCAGGATGTCTTCGGCTCTGTCCCTGAGAGGTGGCAGGTGCATCTGCATCGTATTGATGCGGTAATAAAGATCTTCGCGGAAATGTCCATCATGAACCATCTTCTCCAGATTCATATTCGTGGCACAGATCAGGCGGATGTCAATCTCAATCTGCTTCTCCGAACCCACTCGGGTCACGGTTCTGTTCTGTAATACGCGCAGCAGCTTGGCCTGAAGGTGTAAGGGA
>JAZRYS010000205.1:0-1709 GCA_045600865.1 Candidatus Aphodosoma sp. | reverse complement strand
TCTTCCCCTCCATTCCGGTGACACCCTTTATATGTGTACTGATGGCTTCTACAATGTGCAGGAAGCTGAAATTGCCAAAGGAGAAGTTCCGACGCTGGCAGAAGAGTGTATCTTCACTGATGATGCTTCATGTCTGACAATAAAAATCTGATTTGCCATGGGCAAGAAAGAGAATCAGGAAAAGTTTGAGGCATTCAAGGCAGAAATCCTTAAATGGCGTAACGAGCATCTTCTGGAATGCAAGATGTTCGAGAAAAGCATGTACGAGGATGATGGTGCGCCATTGGTCAATGTATATAAGGACGTTTTGATGCTACTTCCTTCGATGGTCAAGAAATGGAGAACTCTTTCATTACAACCATCGACATACGACCTGGATCATCTTGATGAAGTTGTGGAAGGCTCATCGCTTGCAAACAAGCTCATCAACGATTTCAAACAGGATGCCTCTCCAAAGGCAGGTATCCTTCTCAGCTGGATATTCTATGGAGACTTCTTTGAGGCTGTTGTCTATCTCAACGAGAAGTTTGCCAATGACAAGAAGAACCTCAGTTTCATCAATCGCAAGATTTGTGCTTTCGTTGCCAAAAGTGCTGTAAAGACCAGTATCAAGGCAGGCTACAGAACCAAAGAACAATGGGATGACTATTACCATACGAGCAAGATGCTCGAAGATGGTAACGTTCTCGGGTGGATAAAGGCAGACCTGGACAGGGACATCGAGGCAGAGAATAAGGCTCACGAGCAGACACTTCTTCAGGAAGAGCGCGTCAGAGCGCAGGAAGCTGAACTCAAAGCACAAGAGGCTAACCGCAATGCATTGGAGGCGGAACGCCGTACGATAGAAGCAGAAAAGGAAAAGGCAGTTGCAGAGGCGATTTTCAAGACCAAGGAAGAAATGCTTGCCCAGTCTCTTGCAGAGAAAGAAGCAAGGGCAGAGAAAGCAGAGCAACTTGCCATGCAGGAAAATGAACTTCGTCGGAAAGCAGAAGAGGACGCAGAGAAGCAGCGCCTCGCCCGTGAACAGGCAGAGGCTACAATCAAAGAGCTTAGCGAACCGCCAGCACCAGATGTAGCTCCTTCTGATCTGGAACCAAAGGCAAAGGATGATGCGGAAGAATATCCTCCATTTTCAAATATCCTTAAATGCTCACTGGAGAAAAAGGAAGCTTTAGTCAATGCGATTGGCGAGCATATTCAGGAAAACCATACAGGCTGGGATTTAGCCTATCTCAACAAGGCACTGGATATTCGCAAACTCCTTGATAAGGATGATGCAGGCAATGCGACCTTGTATCGAAATGCGTTGGTACTGCAATATCCCAAATTGGTTCCTATCATTCCATCTCTTAGGACAATCCAGACTTACATGTCAAAACTCAAAACCACTACAATGGGAGCAGGACAGAAAGGCATGTTTGAAAGAGCTGAGTTCAAGGACGAGTTAGACAAGGCATTGGCGGTCATAGACCAGGCTCTTCAGGAATAAGCGAAATAAGCAACTCGCATACAGGCACGTTTTTGTGATTATACCACAGAGACGTGCCTGTATTGTTATCCATTCACCCCAAAAACGCTACGAAACCCTTCTGATTTTCTTTTCTGTCCGATAGTTTCCCTAGGCTTGCTGATTACCTGTTTTATGAAAAAAAATACCAATATGGCAATTCATTTTCATTGCGTTTCATTGCGTATGTTGCGTACGCAAT
>JAZRYS010000204.1:0-1736 GCA_045600865.1 Candidatus Aphodosoma sp. | reverse complement strand
CCGCTCTGCCAAAGGAGGAATATGGAATGTGAAGACGGGCAAGGCAGAGACTCCGCAGAACTACACGCAAATGAAGAATGACACCATCGAAGGTAGGCCTGTCATAAGGCTCTACCGCGAGGTGGTGCCAGGCAATCATCCTCTCAACAGATGGGAGACATGGATAATGAAGGAAGGCAAGTGGGTGGAATTTGAGGAAGAAGACTAACATTTTTATGCCATGCAACGTAATTGCGTGAGAAATTGCCTACCTTTGAAAAAATCAACAAATAGTTCATTGTCGATGAAAACATTTAGTAAAACATTGTCAGCCCTGCTGATGTACCTTCTGTTCTGTCCTGTCCTGATGGGAAAGGAGAAGGAAGAGATGATACAGGTTACCGAAGGCCTGGATGGTTGGTATAGTGTCACCCTTCCAAAAGAATCACCTGCAGACACGCTTCTGTGTGGCGTGTTCTTCGCGGAGGACGAAGATGCACGCATCTTTACCTTGATAAATCACTACAACCGATTGAAGGAGAAGAAACTTTCCTACCAAGCTATTCTCAATGTGGAAAAAGAAATGGAGGAGGCACTGAAGGAATACAAGGGGACGGAGTTAGAAGCGCAGGCTAAGGAAGTGTTCAAATCCACCCTGAAGAAGATGTATGAGGACGGACATCCTTCCGATTACGATACCCAGGAATGGAGCGAGTCACGTCTGATGAACATCAAGGCAAGCATTTCCAAGGAATGCGGAGGCAGCAGGCTTTGGGGGTTCTCCTACATCAGGGAGCCTCGCCATGGTCTGGTTGCAGTCGCGAAAGATGCTGTTGGAAAAAGACAATGGGGATTTATGGACATGTCCGGCTCATTGGTCATTCCATGCAGTTATGACGTTGTACTCGATTTCAACAACAGACGCTACTGGATGGCTTGGGGTTTTGATCGTCGTCCGGACATGGACGAGCGTCCCTGGACCGTGGTGCGCAAGGGCGACAGGATAGGTATGATCGATAATACTGGCAAGATAATGGTGCCGATAGTTTTCGGTCTCTATCAGGATGGTGAAAATATGAACTTCCATTCAACCCCGGACGGCGAGTTTGCTGCCGCCAGGGATCCTAAGACGAGAAAGCACGGCATCATTGACAGACAGGGCAATTGGGTAATTCAGCCGAAATATGAGGAACTGGAGTGGAACGGTGATGATAAATGCTTCTATGCAATGACCAGCAAATATGACCATGGTACCTGGACAGGTTACGACAAGACAGTCATTGATCTTTCCCATTAGGTCGGTCGATGACGGTACTATACTCATTCCGCTGAAATATGGCATGATATGGAAAATTGAAAACACCGACTTTGTGGGCGCCTTCTACAGACAAGATAGTTTTGACTGCGACCTCTACGATTCCAAGACCTGGAAACTTGTAGGAAAAAGAATAAAAGGTAGATATATAATGAACAAGTAACACAAGGGGGCGTGTCAAAGTAGCTGACACGCCCCCTTTAACTTTACAATGACAAATTCCTTTTTACAATGGGAATTATACGACTTCTTACAAGAGATTATCATCGTAAAGCAATAGAAATGGCTGTTAGCCAGCATTTTTTTTATGAAGCACGAGTTATGCTCTATATCCCTTGTGTCTTTTCGGAATGCTACGAGAAGTTCTGATTGTCTTTGCAGCGTGTAGCCAGCAACGGAGTCGGAAGTTCTCGTCCTCCTCATCCTTCTTGCGACCATCCCA
>JAZRYS010000203.1:0-3531 GCA_045600865.1 Candidatus Aphodosoma sp. | reverse complement strand
CATTTTTGACATAGGATACGATTGGACTCACTCTCCTGTTTTTCCACTCTTCAATGCAAATATCATTTTTTGCTGTTCTATTTCCCTACGCAACTCTTCCTGGGTCGGCATGTATGTCAGGTACTTTGCCATATAGAGTTGGTCATTATCGTGAAGGCAGGAATATTTGGCAACATCGGCATCGGTGTCGGCACAAAGAAGAATTCCGATAGTCGGATTATCGCTTTCCGAGCGGTACTTCTCGTCATACATTTTGACATACATATCCATCTGGCCGGCATCCTGATAATCTACCGTATTCGTCTTCAAATCAATCAGCACGAAACACTTGAGAATATAGTTGTAAAAGACCAGGTCAATGTAATAATCCTTCTTCTCTGTATGAATATGCTTCTGCCTGTCAACAAAAGCGAATCCCTTGCCCAATTCCATCAGGAAGGTGGTGAGATGGTTCAGGATGCTCTGTTCAAGGTCGCTCTCTGAAAAATCGGTATTGTTGTGGAAGCCAAGAAATTCTGCGACAACAGGATTCTTCATGTATTCCAGTTTGTCCTGTAGAGGTGCAGTGATGGCTTTCATTTCAGCCTCGACTTTTTCCTTAGCAGGAGACTGAAGCAACCTGAAATAGTATTGTGAGGCGATATTCCGCTGGAGAGTGCGTACACTCCATGCCTGGTTTACAGTTTCTTTTTCATACCATAAGCGAGCATCTTCACTGTCCACCTGAAGTAAGGTTCGATAGTGTGACCATGACATCTGGATAGGAGTTTCAGGCATCAATGACGAGTATATGTCAGATTGTTCACACAATGTGTGGATAATTCCGCCTTCAAATTCTCCACACGCCGTGTGGACAATTCTTTTCAATTGATTATCAACATCAAACAATGTCGGATATACTTTGGCGAAATCCAGATAGTAATAGAGATTTGTTCTATCAAAGCCCTGCCCGTACTTAGCGGTCAGCCTATCTGCAAGGCATGAAATTACACGCTTCCCATACACGGCTCTTGTTTCTCCCTTCAACTCTTCTTCTGCTATACGTTTCCCGAGAAGCCAATTACGCTTGACGAGCAGAATATTGACCGTTCGGTATGCAGATATGAGAGCCTGTTCGATGATTGCTTCCGAGTCTGTAAGCAGCGTATTAAATTCTTGAGTGGGAATGGGCTCAAAAGTCTCTATATCGTTATTCTTCTTAGCCATAAGGACGTCCATTTTTGCAAATTTAATCATAATTGGTGAACTCGCTGCATTATCATTAAAATTCATATGGCTTGAATTCTCCCAGCCAGCCGCGTGCGGCGGCGATGTCGTTGAATTCTTCGAAGGTGTAGGTCTTTTGCACGAGACTGGTTATCTTCTCGGTGATGTTGTGAGTCTGGCGGTCATATGAGAACAGATGGTCGTCATTGTCGATAAACCAGCCGGTGTATATCTTTTCCTGCCCTGATTGGCTTTTGCCGTACTTGCTTTTCTTGAGTGTTCCCCAGCGTTCGCTGCCGTCCATGAAATGAACGATGACCAGAATCCACAGATTCGACGGGTTGTACATCACAATGTCCTGAATGTATTCGTTGACAAGGCTCCGGTCCATCAGAATCTCCGCCTGCCGCTCTGCGAATTCGGGCTTGTCCTCCACTTTGAGAAGGCTCGTGCGCCTGCGGTTGAGACCTGCAATCTCATTCTTCAGAGTGTCGATGACCTTATTGTTCTCCTCGCACTTGCGTTCGTATTCACTTCTTTCCGTGGCAATCCAGCTCTCCGCCTCGGCATCGTCCTTTGCAAACCTGATGATTCTTTTCATCACGGCAGAGTAATTCTCATGAAGTTCCTGAGCGATGTCGCGGTATGACTGCTGGAGAGCGCGTTTGGAATCAATCTCACCTTCGAGTTCCACGACCTTTCCCATAGCCTTACGGCGCAGGTCATACCCCGTGAACTTGCGGATGCACAGCTGTATTACCAGCCCGTCCAGCTTATACATCAAAACATCCGCTCCAAGGAAGCAGATGCGCGGGCGCCTGTTCGTCGGCATCTTCCCGGTGCACTTGTACGACCTGCCGTATTTGCACATCGCAGAGGTGAAGCGGCTTCCGCATTCCCCACAGCGGAGAAGGTGCTTGAGAAGATTGTCGTGACGGATACCGCCGTTCTTGTTGAACATCCTCTCGTCAATAATCTTTCCCACCTGATGGAACTTCTCGTCATCGACGATACGAAGATCCGACTGCTCAACGTTCAGTTCAAGGTAAACCCTCCTGTCTTTTCTCTTGTAAGCCGGAAGCGGATTGGCGGGGTCCGGTTCGTGGAAAGTGGAGCTACGCTGCCCGATATATATTGCGTTCCTCGCTATGCGGTTGATGGTGGCGATGGTCCAGACGAACTCCTCGGGAGTTTCGCAGCGATGATACTTCTTTTCCGGAAGACCCTTTGCCCGACGCCTTTCCATAGATTCAAGGTATCTTGTCCTGAACGGACTTGGAACACCTTCCGCATTCAGAATGGTTACGATGTCATAGGATGACTTTCCGTCAATGAAGAGGTCGAAGATTCTGCGGATTACCTCGGCTTCCTGCGGATTGACAACGAGTTTATGGTCAACCGGGTTGTCAGAATAGCCATAGGGAGTGAAGCCTCCGATATGGATGCCGTGAGAACGGATGGCAGATATCTTACCGTCCATCCCACGGGCGGTGAGCAGTTCTATCTCATACTGGCTCATTACCGCCAGCACGGAAATCATAATCTGCGTGGAGATATCGGACTTGTCACGCACCCACATCTGCTGCTTGCCGAACCACAGCCAGACGTTCTTGGACTGGTAATACTCGATGGACTTCAGAAGATTGGAAGGCTTGCGGTCAAGACGGCTGAACTCGCTGAAAAGAATCTGCTGGTACAGACCAGCTTCCACCTTGTTCTTGAGGATGGAGTACTGCGGTCTTGCTTCACCTTCCTTGAATCCAGATATGATGTCGATGTACATATCTGTCTTTTCGTTGAAATTAAGGCCGTTGCGCAGAGCGAACTCCTTGAGCTCGGTCTCCTGCCTGTCAGTCTGCTGCTGGGATGTTGAGATACGGATGTAGATAGCCGTCCTGCGGCCTCTCTCGATTTGATTGAATCCTGTCATAAGTGTTTATGTATATTGGTGAATAAAAAAGTGTCGGGTAAACGCAGAAAAAAGAGTGAATACCACTCATTTTGAGTAACTTTGTCAAAATATACCGGAATAATGAGAAGATTTTTCACCATATTCGCTGCCATTCTGGCCTTCACATTCTCGGCGAACGCTCAGGTTACTCTTCAAGAGTGCCGGGACAAAGCTCGTGAGAACTATCCGCTCGTGCGCAGGTACGACCTGATCCGGGCCACGAAGGAATGCAATGTTCACAACGCCTCGCTCTCTTGGCTGCCCCGACTGGAACTGGGCGGCGGCGGAGCTTGGCTCAGCAACGTTACTGATGCGGCGGACCTTGGGGACATTCTCGGAAAGATGGCCTCTATGATTGACCTGACCGGAAAGAA
>JAZRYS010000202.1:0-3005 GCA_045600865.1 Candidatus Aphodosoma sp. | reverse complement strand
GAGAAACTTTTAGGACTGCATAAATTTGGTCACAAATAATGTAGTACAAAAGGATTTCTCGAAAAGTTCCTCTTAAAAATCGGACTTTTTACCTGCTAAGTTCCCGTCAGGGCTTTAGAAGGTCGTTTCGGCTTGCCGTGCATCCTGTATCGGTAAACGTCCTTTGGGATGGTTGGCGGTGCAGGTCGCATTCCTGAGTCCTCAGACGGCTATTTGTTGTCATACTCCGAGGGGGAACCTTCCTTGTTCTTCTTGTCATCAGGATCCTCGGTGATGATGACCTTGGAGGCAGGAACGTCCGCATGGATGATTGCCGTGCTATCATTGTTGCGCTTCAAGGCAAAGGCATTCGGCATGAACTTGGCATCCACATACCAACCTGAGAGACAATGAAGGGTGTAGATGCGGTTATCTTCCACTTCCTGTGAAGAGAAAATCTCAACTTTCTCCATAGCATCCAAGAGCTTTGGAACCGTCTTGCGGTCTTTGTCCCAGAGTTTGGCAAGTTGGATGTTGTCAACCATAACCTGACCTGCCAAGATTTCTACTTGCTTGGTCTTGCTGATTTGTACAAGTTTTGAAACTGGCTCGGCAAGATCCACAAGCGACATGAAGCATTCCATACGGTCAATCTTGTACTTCTTGCTTCGAAGATGCTTCAACTGCTCTTCTGAGAAGGTGAAGCAACGATGTAACTTTTTATCGTCCATAATCAATGATATTTGAAAAATGTAACCTTGAAAAAAGGGAAGGTATATCCCTCCTAATGAAGCAAACTACTCCATTAGTCTCACAAGGGATATCCTTCTTTACGCATTGCTAGTCTTTTACGTTTGCAGCAAGAGAACAAGCAGCCAACTGCTCAGCAGAAAAACAACAGTAGTCAAGCCGGCAAGGTATGACATAATCTGTACCTTGTCAACATTCTCAATGTTGTCAAAATCATAGTCGAGAACATCAACTCCGCTGGCAGAGCCACGGAATGTCAGATCGTCATCCGAAACGAATGTTGCAATCTCTGGCTCAAACACGAAGTCTTCATCGGTCAGAGTGAAACTGAGCAGTCCATTCTCTCTAAGTTCAAGAACAACAGCAACAACTTGTTCTGGGAACATGTTCCAACGTGCTGCGAGTTCGTAGAGATTGAAGAACGCAGTAGGACCATAGATGAGCTCTGGCTCATAGGTCTCCTTGTCAAACTTAAAGCTGGTCTGGAGCTCGGACATGATGTCCATGAAGTACTTGGCATAAATGCCGTTCTGGAGGTAGCTTGCGCCCTCCTGTGACAACTTAAGTGTCACGCTTTTGATTTTTTCTTTCATTTTGATGAGTTTAAATTAGAATATTATCTGTGCGGTAAGAGTCGTTTTTGAATACGATTTTCTCTACCATTTCGTTTAGACGGTCGGCAATGCGATCGCCATAATGTTCGCGAATCTGTTTAGGAGTAAGATTAGTGGTAATGATTGTGAACAACTGTTCATCATATCGCTTTGTAAGCAAATCTATGACAGGAGTCACCACGTTGCCAAAATCCATCACCTCTCGTGGTTCTGTGCCGAGATCGTCAATGCCCAGCATATTCTTCTGCGAAAGTTGAATGAATGCCTTATAGTCTGTCTTGCCCAGATAAGCAACGTATTTGGAGTCTGTAATCTGGATTCCATAGTTGCCTTGACCATCAGGATATGGAATGGCGAGAAAGTTAAGCAGTTGCTGGAATGCTTTGAGCAAGGTACTCTTGCCGTTACCACATTCGCCACAAAGCAGAATGCCAAACTTACTGCTTTCACTCGTTATCCAGTTTGCCATCTGGCGCAATTGAGCCTTGGCATCTTCCGTCTCGTAGAAGTTGCGGTGGCGAAATTCCACCTCAGCCATAACTGCAGCAAGCAAACAGTTGTATGCCTGTTCCGCGGACATGGGCAATCTAAAACGAGGCTTCATAGTCCTCCGCTTTAGAAGTATGGACTTCAACTGCCCTACGTCGATTTTTGATGGAAGATGAATCATAGTGAGAATCTGAAGATTGAGTTTTAAATTGTTTTATGTCTTTCTCTTTATTATTAACAGTCAAGTCATGCGTCAAGTTCACCGTCAACTCAAGTAAAGAGTATTCAGACGGTAGAAAACGAGACTTTCCATTTGAGAAGCGGATAAGCCCATATTCTGCAAGATGCTTTCTGGCAGTCATCAACGTTTGCTTGGACATACGAAGCGACTCACATATATAGAGTGTAGAGCATGATATGGGCATCTTCCAAAAGCGAGCGTTACACTCGTTCACAAGGAATACATATAATGCTACCTCACTTGCAGGCATCAGATGGATCGAAGCAACACGCCAGAACTGGTTCATGTAATCAATGTACGTCATACCAGTTATGTTTTGGTCTCGCCCTTGATCTTGATGGTTCCTGCCTTCTTTGCTAATTCAAGGGCAAGATTACCATCAATTACAATCTGACGGTCAATCTGAGTAATAGCGTCATCAATCACACCGCTCTTCTTGATACGATTGGCAGTTGGAACACTGCAGCCGAATATCTGAGCAATGCCCTCTATGCCATAGTAGATTTTTCTCTGGCTAAGACTGGCAATCTCGGTAGCCCATGCAGCCATTCGGCTATCGATGAGGAAACTTAGTTCCTCTCCCGTCATCATTGCAACAGGCTTTTGTATCAATTCTTCAATTGTCATAGTTTTCATTATTATTAAGTTCGTACTCAAAGGTCTGCAGAACCTTTATAAATCTCTTTGAAATCGATTTCGAGTGCAAAGGTAATAACAAAGCTTCAGAGCATTGGTCGG
Organism: Candidatus Aphodosoma sp.; assembly: GCA_045600865.1. GTDB lineage: Bacteria > Bacteroidota > Bacteroidia > Bacteroidales > Paludibacteraceae > Aphodosoma. The sequence goes on along the minus strand of JAZRYS010000202.1, from coordinate 194 downwards.
TTTATTTTTACCTTAATATAACCGAGAATTTGATGAGGGATGTTCAATATTTGTTAACAGTATATCAACAAAATAAGCGGGCAACCAGCTATTACGCCGATTGTCCGCCTAACACAGATTCGAACAGCAAGAAACGCCTTATGCGACTCCTTCAAATATCTCTGTCCATTTCACGATAATAGTCTTTGCCTTAG
>JAZRYS010000201.1:0-28013 GCA_045600865.1 Candidatus Aphodosoma sp. | reverse complement strand
TTTTCAACGTACGTGCCATCTAAATGTGTCGTACCTACGGCACTCTATTAACGTATTGACCATCTTTACACAGGGCTCACGCCCTGTGCTATACTATTTCGCTCTTACAGAGCTTATTGTGACTTGCGAAACTTGAGTAATAATAAAAAAAAAAAAGCAGCCATAAGTATATATAGCAAGAATAAGCCTGTGATATATGTCTAATAAAAAAAAAAACAGTAGTATATTTATATACACTACTACGCGTGCGCATGAATGTTTTTTTTTTTTGACAGACCTGGTTTTCTGGGCAGGGATGTTTTTTTTTTGACAGACTTGGTTTCATGTCCATGATGCCATGTTCATGACGCCACATCCCATTTGCCACCATTGAGTTCCGTGATTCTGGCATTGAGCCATTCCATGATTTCGGCCCCGTCTTCCTGACGGCGCATATACCTGACCCTGGAGTCTATGCTTGGCTTGCCGGTGTCTGTGTCGAAAAGTCTCATCGACCGGGCCACCTCCTCGCAGGTACAGCCGGTTATTATATTCCTATCCATCAGCACGCCCATGATCTGGTGGGTGAACTTGAAATACTTTGCACTCAGGAGTTGCTCATACACAAGGTTTTTGCATTCACAGTCAAGCATCTCGCCAAGCAAGACAGCCACACGTTCCTTCCATGTGCCGTTGATGAAAAACTTGTCGCAGTTTACGGTGAAGATCTTCTTCACCTCACGGATGCGTTTTTCGGCTGCACGTCTGGTGCTTTCCTCGCCGGCATTGCCACTGGCCGCCTTCGGGCTGACACCGAGGTAACTGAACGGAATCGCCAGCCGTTCCATGTAGAGGTCGTACGTCTGGATGAGGAAGAGGACAGACCTCTCCGGGTCGTCGCAGACGGCATCGTAGCGGGTGCGCCACAGGTATCTGCCCAAGGCATCGTACCTCATGCTGCGCCCATTGTGGCTTATCAAGTTGTCCGCCATACTGTTGACCCTCTTTTTGATAGTCTCGGTGCGTGCGACAATACTGTCACGGTCGTCGGACGAGAGCAACGTCTCTGGTTTGCGCTGCATGTCGCCGAGGAAACGGCTGTTGATGTAGTCGAAACGCATCATCCTGCCATATTCCGCCATCAGCATGGCATTATTCTCAATCCCGAATATCAGCCACGTAGCAAGAGCCGACATCGTGCCGCACGTAACCTCGGCCTGCCGGCGCAGCATGGCAACAGAGGGACTGTCCGCCGTCACGGCAATGTCGCAGACGCCGTTGACCAGGTTCCGCACGTTGGTTATCTCATCACCCAGAATCACATCCTTCAGCTCGTCCGTCGCGAGCGGCAGCTCCCTGTGATAGCGGTCGGAAATATCATGCAGGAAGACGTCCAGAGCCTCCAGCTCGGCACAGAGCACCATGCACTGGGCATCGAATCCCTTAGGCGAAAGCACGACCGTGCGGACAAGCTGGAAGATGGCATATATGCCGTCCAACCTGCCGCGGAGCGTGAATGTTCCTGATATTTCCCTGTTGTTGTTCTTGGCCGTGCGGGTATTAAATGGTCCAACAATTTCTGCCCGCAAAGTTAACAATAATAAGTGGAACCGCAAGCATTTTCGCCCACTTTTTTTCTAACAAAATGGCGGATTGCGACAGGCGGACTGAAAATCAGCCGTCAACCCCCGCCATCATGGCCTCACTACCCCATTCACCGCATTAACCGACTGACAATCATTGGCGGATTGGGAAAGCGGATTTTGGCATGTGCGGACAGACAATACACTGTACGGAGAGTCCGGACTAACTTTGCACCGTCGTTCAGGGAACCATGACTGACCGACATACCACGCTATGATCAGACAGACAGAAATCGACCGGCTGAACAGACTGCCCATCGCAAAAGTGATGGCAATGCTCGGGATGAAGGCAGACCGCAACGGCATGTACCTCTGCCCCATGCACAAGGAGGAAGAGCCAAGCCTGAAGACCTTCAAGACGAGCAACACCTTCTACTGCTTCGGCTGCAAACGGTACGGAAAGGTGATCGACATAGTGAAAGCCAGACTCGGCACCACGTTCCCCGATGCCTGCAGATGGCTCGAGAGACACTATGACGCAGCCGCCGGCACGAAGTGCGAACAGCCTGCCGTGCACAGGGACACGGCACCGTTCGATGCGGAGAAATACGACTTTTTCTTCAACAGCCCAGTATTGAACGAGCCCGCACGGCAGTTTCTGTTCGGCGAACGCCACCTTGCGGCGGAGGTTGTCAGGCAGTGCCGCATATCATCGTGGATAGACCGCAGCGGCACACCGCTGCTGCAGATACCGTATTACGACACCGACGGGCGGCTGACGGGAATACAATGGCGCAACCTGAGCCGCGACGGCCCGCGCTTCCGCTTCCCGAAAGGCAGCCACAGCCGCCTGTACAACCAGCCAATCCTCAAGCTGTTGCAGCCGGGCGACACACTCTACATAGCCGAAGGACCATCCGACTGCTGGAGCCTGCTGTCGGGCGGACACAAAGCCATAGCAGTGCCCAGTGCCACGCTGCTGAACCATGACGACCTGAGGCAACTGGCAGACATCAACTCGCAGCTTTCGCCCAGATGGAACATGATACCCGACAACGACAGGGCCGGCGACGAACTCTACCGCACAATCAGCAGGCACATACCCATCGTGCGCCACCAGCTGCCCGCATGGTGCAAGGATTACTCGGACTATTACATCAAAACCTTAAACGACAATATAATATGATTATTGTAATCAACAGAAAAAAACTCAAGGGAGAGTACCTGGACGGCACACTCTCCATCAACGGCAACTACATTTGCGACACCACCGAAAACGCCACCTCCTGCATACCGGAGGGGATATTCACCGTCAGACGGTGGAAATGCAAGCAGCATGTACAGAACGACAATAAGCAGGAGCAGGACGGCAAGGTGCTCGCAGTCGTGATGGACGACGGCAAACCCAAATGCAGCCGCTGCCGCAGACTGGAGAATGTCGGCTACGACACGGAGATGCCCTGCTGCTGCCCGCAGATAGCTGTGGGCAACGGAACACACAACCGCCATGACGGCCGCATACTCGTAGGCCGGCATTTCCTCGACGGCATAGTGGAGAACTCGCTCGAAGCCTACCAGCTCATCAAGGAACGCATCCGCAAAAGCACAGCCCACGGAAGACCTGTGACATTGATAATAAAAAACATTGAATCATGAAAGCAGAGAAATTCAGCCTGCTCGCCTATTGCAGCGGCAAAATCAAGACATTGGAAAACGGGGACATCATCGTAGCCCGCAGAATCGGAAAAAACAAGACAGTGGTCTGCACCATGCACCCAAACCGCGAAGTCAACTCGCCGGGACAGGTCCGCGGCCAGATGCGTTTCAAAAAGGCAACCGCCGAGATGAAACGCCAGTTGGGAGACACAGAGACACGCACGGAATGGGAAGAAGCCTACCGTAGGAACCACAAGCGCCTGAACGGCACCACATACTCAACACTCCGTGGCTTCATAACGGCTTGCTGCTACAAGTCAATCGTAAAATCCGAACAAACAATAATGAACATGAAAACAGAAAAAACAGAAGAAATCCGCCTGAGCGAACACTTCGCACTGAGCGAGTTCACCCGCTCCGAGACAGCCGAGAGGCACCACATCGACAACAGCCTCGACCTCGCAACAGAACATGGCAAAACAGTGACGAGCAGCCTGTTGTGCATCTGCCAGACCATACTGGAGCCGCTGCGCCAGCACACCGGCTGCCCCATCATCGTCAGCAGCGGCTACCGCTGTGCGGAACTGAACCGCCTCGTGGGAGGAGCCGCAAACTCGCAGCACCTCACAGGCGAGGCGGTGGATTTCGTCCTCGGGCGCAAGACTGGGAACGAAGGACTGAAGACAGAGGACTCAGGTCTGACAGAAGCCTTTATCTGGCTCCAGGACAACACCCGCTTCGACCAGCTGATACTCGAAACAAAAGGCACCACGAAATGGATCCACGTCTCGCTCCGCCGACACGACGTGCTGAACCGCCAGAAAGTGCTGGTACTGAAGAAATGACACACAGAAATGCCATCAATCCGGTGGCATTTCTGCATGTTTATCTGAACATGAATCTTTTGTTGAAAAAAATGTGTTCAGGATAGCAATAAATACAAAAAAAAGTCGTAACTTTGCAACGTGAACGATGGAGTCGTCAAGGAGAATATAACTCAAGTTTCGCAAGTCACAATAAGCTCTGTAAGAGCGACATAATATAGCACAGGGCGTGAGCCCTGTGTAAAAATGGTAAATACGTTAATAGAGTGCCGTAGGTACGACACATTTAGATGGCACGTACGTTGAAAATAAATGTGTCGTCCTTACAGGACTTAACCGAGATAACAACCTCATACACAGGGCTCACGCCCTGCGCTGGTATGTGCCGCCCTTTCAGGGCTAATACTTGCGAAACTTGAGTCAATTATAATCAACCATTTTATTTTTTAACCAAACCTGATTTTTTAAGCTTATGGCAATTCTTAAAGGACTTATCAGCAAATTGAAAGGCTCTGCAGGTGACTTCACCTTCCGCAACAGCCAGGGACGCACCATCGTTTCTGAGAAAATCACTGAAACAACCCAACCGCAAGACTTCCGGTCTGAGGACTGAGGTCATTGGACAAACTCCAGACGAAACAGAAATCAACAAAGGCGAACCCCAAGGGGCTCGCCTTTGTTTTCTCAAACAGGTTTGTCTGTTATTTGTTGGCAGCAATGATTTCCTGAGCTTTCTCCAATATTGTCGTATCGTCCAACGTCACGAGTCCGCCATCAGGTCCTGGCTCGATGTGAATGCCACATCCCTGTCCGTTTTCAAACTTCTGCGCACCGAAATAGTTTCTAACTGTATCGGCTTCTATACCGAGAGCATCCGCTATCTTTTGCATACTCCCGTGTGGCAGCGCATCCTTAATTCTGCGCAACTCGTTGAATGAAATTGTTTTTGTCATAATATAAGTTGTTTATAATTCAATCGTTAACAATCTGGCATCTGCCATTTTTATCCGTGGTAAAAGTAACAAATATTTTTTAACTGGCCAAACATTTTTACGATTATTTTTCAAAAAGATGTTTATACTTGTCTGTCAGCCATTTATACAACACATACATTATACTCGCAATAAGCACGCCCAAGGCCATCCCGCACGCCACATCACCCAGATAGTGCACTCCAAGGTATATGCGCGACCAGCAATTGAGCAGCACCCACAGCACACTCACGACAGCATACCACCTACGGCGCACCACAAGTCCCGTGAACATTGCCACCACTGCAGTATTGCAGGCATGTGCCGAACAGAAGCCATACTGTCCTCCGACATATCCACGTACAGTGTGTATCACCCCTTCCAGCGACGGCTCGTGCGTAGGGCGCAGACGGCAGACACTATGTTTGATGACATTGCACAGCTGATCTGATGCAACAATACACAAGGCCACCCCCGCCACAACACAGAGCAGGCGTTTCCACCCCCACTTGCGCCACCCCAGATAAAGCAGCAGAGCCGCCAGAGGCAACCACGTCCACGTCTGCGACACGTAATAGAAAAAGCCATCAGCCCATTCCGCACGGAATGAATTGATGGCAACTGTCAGTTCTCTGTCGATATCCAATATGCTCATATAACCTCGAAACTGTCACTCTTTATCCAACCCACCTTGCCATCTTCGAGTGCCACCTCGCTCCAGCTGCCAAGAGAACTCTTTATCCTGACCTTGGTACCTTCGTGTATGACAAAGACCTCCGTGCCTGAATCGTCAGGAGTACTTCTGGCCGTCTCGCTGCCAACCATCAGTATTGCCTTTGGATTGGCTGTCACCATGTTTCTGGAATGAAAGGCATGACCCATGCTCACAAAGAAGAGCACAACGAAGGAGATGAACAGGCCAAACGCCACCTTGCGAAGCCCAAGTATCTTGCCGAACCTATAAAGGAGGAACATCACCATAGCCAGAAGGAAGAGCACCAGACTGACGTATGCCCATGTATTAGATGTCATGAGGTTTGTCACAGCCCTGTACCACACAACAACAAAGAATGGTTCAATCCTGTCTATCTTGTCTGTCTTCGAGAGGTTGGCGAACTCAAGGTTGAACTTGATATCCTCGTTCGACGGATCAAGGCGCAAGGCACGCTCATAATAGAGTATCGCCCTGCCGGTATAGCCTGCCTTGAAGAGCGCATTTGCATAATTATAATAGAGGGGAGCAGACTCGCCTTTCTGCACCAGTTGCAGATACTTCTCCACAGCCCCTTCGTAGTCCTTGCCGGAATATGCCTTTGCCGCATCATTCCACAAATCTTGGTCGTTCCCTGCAAACATCACCCCGGCAGACAATGCCAGCAACAAAATAACTGTCAGTTTTTTCATCTTCTAATATTGTCTTCAAGTTTAGAAATCAAGTCTATAGTCTCTTCGAACGTCTTGTCCATTGCTTTCTTCTCGTCGCCCATAGGAGCATACCTCTGGAACTGACATTCGTCGAGCAGTTTGACGAACTGCTCCGTCACCTCGTCGTTCACCTTCCTCTCGATAAGCGTGTCGTGAATATTATCGCGGTTAAGGTCGGCCATAGGCATCGAGAGTTTGTCGGACGTATAACCCCACAGAGCCTTCAGTATTTCGTCGTAGAATTGTTCGCGATGTCCTGCCTTCCACTCTTTCTCGGCCACTTTCAGTCTCTTCTTGGCAATCTTGTTTGCCTTGCGGTTTTTCATAAGTGCAACGTTGGCATTGTCTTTAGCCTGTTTGCGGAAGAGTATGGCAAGAGCAGTAGTCAGCATGAGCATTCCCGCCACAAGCAACCAATAGAGCAATGTGCCTATTATATAGTCTTCCTTTGCCCTGATGTCTGGCCCGTCATTGCTGAGATAGCGTATGTCGCTTGCCAACATCTCGACACGTTCCTGATCTTTTGCGTTGACAGCCACCGTGCTTGTGCCGCCATCATCACCTTCGCCCTTAGCCACAGCAAACTTTATTTCTCCCGTGTTAAGCGTCTTGTAACTCTTGCTGTTGGTGTCGTAATACGAGATTGTCGTGCCTGGTACTGTAAACTCGCCTTTATGACGTGGTATGACAAGGTATTCTATCACTTTCTTGCCCTGCTGCCCTGACGCATTGGTGGTGAAGTTGTTCGTCACCTTAGGTTCATACACCTCGAAATCAGCCGGAAAATTCAACTCTGGAGTCTTGAGCATCTTGAGGTTGCCGCTGCCCGACAATGTGAGCGTCACAGTCACAGGTGTATTGGATGTAACGGAGGTTTCGGACACTTTCCTGTCGAGGCTGAGTGTTCCCACAACACCAGAAAAATCGGCAGGCTTTGGCTTAGGCAATGAGCTGACCTGAATGTCGGCACCTGACGAAGAGATAGTCTTCTCGACATCTTGATATGAGTCGAAGAAACTGTCGAAGAAACTTCTTGCCTGACGCTGAACCCTCACTCTCAGACCTACGGTGCACTGGAACTTATCAACATGGATTGTTCCCGAATGCTGCGGGAACAGGATTCCCTTGTATATCTCGTATGTAAGGAAATTGCTGCCGTTATAGCTCTCGCGCTGCAACTGACGATTCTGGGGCAATTCTATTTCCTGCACCATGAAACCTTTGAAATCCGGAAGTTTGACAGATTCAAAACCGACGACATCATCCTTTGAATAGAGTTTGTATGTCACCAGTATTGCCTCCTGCTCCATCACTTTGGTGCGGCTGAAATTTGCACGGACGAACAGACGGTCGGGAGTTCCGACCTGCGCTGTCGAAGCTGTGCCACCCTGGCTACGACCACTGCTCTGGGCAGCTGCGGCTTTGTCTTCGGGCAACACCTTGATGGATACAGGATTGGATGAATACTTCTGACCATCGACTACTATCGTTGCTGCCGCAATGGTGAACTGTCCCTCCTTGAGTGCCTGCAGCGTGTAGGTGTAGCGTATCTCTTTGGACGACGACACCTTGCCATTTACTATTGACGTGCTGGATGATGTTGACGTATATGGCCCTGCCAGTATGTCGAAACCGCTGACTGAAGGCAACCTGAAATCCTTGCCATTGTCGTTTACGGTATAGACAAGTTGGAAAGTCTGGCCAGCAGCAACCGTGTTTGGTGCTGAAGCACGGAAACTCACCTCTGCCGATATCACTCCTGAAAACAGAAGTGACAAAAATATAACCAAAATCTCTTTTTTCATAACATTACCAATCTTTCTCTACCCTTCTGCGTTCTCCCACTTTGACTTTCTTTTTATCCTGAGTATCTTTCTCGTCCTGTTGCAAAGCCTGCAGAATCTGTTCGGCTTGTTCTTTGCTCATACCCTGTTCTTTAGGCTGCGACTGCTGCTGTTGCTTATCCTTGTTCTGCTGGTCCTGCTGCTGATCTTGCTGATTCTGCTGCTGGTCCTGCTGATTCTGTTGTTGCTGCTGTTGCTGCTGGTCTTGATTCTGGTTCTGATCCTGATTTTGCTGCTGTTGCTGTTGCAGCAACTTCTTTGCGTATGCCAGGTTATACCTTGTCTCGTCGTCCTTTGGATTATTTTTCAATGCCATCTTATAAGCATTGACAGCCTCCTGCGGCTTGCCAGCCTTCAGGTATGAATTGCCCACATTATGATATACAGCCGCCGTCTTCATCTTGTCGTCGCCGACATAGTTCAATGCTTTCATATACTGGTTGGCTGCATCATCATATTTCTCCTGTCTGAACAGAGTGTTGCCCAGATTGAAGTTGCCCGAGAAACTTGCAGGATTCTTTTCAAGTCCCTTGCGGTAACTCAACTCAGACTCTACATATTTCTCCTTGCTGTATTGCTTATTGCCCTTCTTGACATCCCTATACTCTTTCTGAGCATCAGCGGCAACAACAGCAAGCGTAAACATTAATATCAAGACTATCTTTCTCATTTTCAAAACCATTTTATCTTGTTCAATGTCTTGTTCTGACGGTTAAGCACGAAAAACTCGCCAATAAGGAGAACCAGTGCTATCCATGCAAGGATATAGAATTTCTCGTCGAAGTTGGAATATGCAGATGTCTCCATCTCGCCCTTCTGCATCTTCTCTATCTCACCATTCAATGCACGCAATGCCGAATTAGAATTGCCAGCACGCACGTATATGCCACCGCCAGCCGCAGCCACCTGCTTACACATATCCTCGCTGAGTTTCGTAACCACCACATTTCCCTGAGCATCACGCCAATGATCCATGCTTCCGTCCACAGGAATAGGAGCTCCGGCAGGACTGCCGAAACCTACAACGTTGACCGTTATGCCATTCACGCGAGCCTCCTTGGCTGCTGCAACTGCATCATCCTCGTGATTTTCGCCATCTGTGAGCACTACAATAGTCCTGCCGACATCAGCATTAGGATCGCCAAACGACCTTATGGCCAAATCAAGTGCCGTACCTATTGCCGTTCCAGGCACAGGCACGCTGCCTGGCGATATTGTGCTCATGAACATCTTGGCCGACACATTGTCCGCCGTTATAGGCATCTGCATGAAAGCATCTCCGGCAAATATTATCAAGCCAACCTTGTCGTCCGGCATATTGTCTATCAGTTTGGAGAGCATCATCTTGGCATTCTCCAACCTGCTTGGTCTGACATCAGTAGCCCTCATTGAATTGGATACGTCCAGTACAAACATTGCCTCGACGCCCGTTGTCTTTGCTGATTCGACCTTTATGCCAAACTGCGGCTGCGCCAACGCAAAGACCAGCAAGACCAAAGCCAACGCAGTAAGTCCGAATTTGACATGAGGTCTCACCTTCGACACATTTGGCATCAACGAGGCAATAACCTGTTCATTGCCAAATTCACGGAGCTTTCTCTGCTGTATGTAATACATCACCACATACAGCACTATCATGGCTGCAACGACTAAGAGCAGCCACAAGATATCTGGATGTGCAAACCTAAACATAGTTACCTGCGTTTTTTGGCTTTCTTCACTTGGTCAGGTATCACAGGCACGTATCTCTGTCCTGAATATGGAGTCACCGGTTTAATAGACACCCTGCGCACCTTGCTATGCTTCTTGCCAGGCTTAACCTTGTAGTAAGCCTCATACCCCTTCATCATCGAGTCAGCATCCTTGGCAGACTTTCTTGTCAGCACAACCTCGTAGTTATGCACTGCAGCGTATGCACTGTCGGCAAACTCAACGCTTATCCTGACAACAGTGCTGTACAACTTATCCACGACTACTTTTTCCTGTGGTTTCTTGTTTCTTGCAAAGCCATCCACACGCAACACGAATGGAACACCTTCGACCGACTCAACGACAAGTCTGTTAGACACTCCCTGCGACATTACTGACACTACGGTTAGCACAATCGCCATTGATAACAATACTATTCTTTTCATAATCAATAATTTCAATTTATGGCAATCTTCTCAGATATGTATATTTCAAGACCATTTCGAGCAACAGGCAGATGAACGCACCGACAAGAAACGGCCAGAAATCCTCGCTTTTCTTGCTGTACTCACGCACCTGCAACTTAGTTTTCTCCATCTGGTCTATCTCGTCATAAATCATCTCAAGTTTCTTAGTGTCCTTTGCCCTAAAGTAGGCACCGCCAGTCATGTCTGCTATATCCTGCAACACCTCTTCGTCAATCTCGACAGGTATGTTCTGATATCTGATACCGAATGGGGTCTGCATAGGATACGGTGCGACATCACTTGCCCCAGCACCAATTGTATATACCCTGACACCCATAGCCTTGGCAATCTCGGCAGCGGTCATAGGCGAAATGTCGCCCTTATTGTTGGAACCATCAGTCAACAATATTATGACCTTCGACACAGCCTTGCTCTCCTTCAGCCTGTTCACGGCATTTGCCAAACCAAGACCTATGGCAGTACCGTCCTCTATCATGCCATACTCGACTGACCTAAAAAGGTTTATCAGTGCAACATGGTCTGTAGTCAGAGGACATTGCGTAAAACTTTCGCCTGCAAACACAACAAGACCTATGTTGTCGTTAGGCCTATCAGAGACAAAAGATATGGCCACATTCTTGGCAGCCTCAAGTCTGTTAGGTTTCAGGTCTTCGGCAAGCATTGTGCCAGAGATATCCAACGCCAGCATTATGTCTATACCCTCGGTGCTCTCCTTGCGCATACTGTTGGAAGTCTGAGGACGTGCTATTGCAAATATTATCAAGGCTATTGCAGCACATCGCAGCACGAACAGCCCATGCAAGGCATAATGTTTCACCCCTTTCTTCATGCCACTGAAAGGTGACAACGTTGACATTCTCAACGAAGCATCGGCTCTTGCCTGCTTATAGATGTACCACGCAATGAGTGGCACAAGTATCGTCAAGAACCAAAGGTAATGCGGATTAGCGAACGTCATTCTTTTTCTCCTCCTTTATCTCTTCCTGCTTAGTCATCTGTACAAATTCCTTGCCCTCCTCGAAAGCCCTGTCGTTCTCTTCAGGCAGAGGTTTCCATTTGGCAAACTTGACCAAGTCTGCCAATTGCAACAATCCTCTAAGATTTTCGACACTCTCTTTAGAAGCCTCTATGCGAGTATTCATTTTCAGTTCTGACAGCAGTTCATCAGTTGTCTGTTCTGTGGCATTGATATCATAACGCCGTGAAACATAAACCTTGACAATTTCCGTCAGCCTTGAATAGTAGCGTTTGACCTCGCCACCCTGCCACAGTTTCTCCTGACGCAGGGTTTCAAGCTGCTCCATTGCAATAATGTGTGCAGGACGTGGGTCAACAGGCTTTTCGTCTTCGACAGTCCCTTTTCTGAACTTCTTTCTGAAATACTTGAAATATGCCCAGATGCCACCAGCAATAAAAAGCAGCGAGAGTACTACTATTATCACTATAGTCCAGAAAAACCGCCAGTCGAACGGTGGTTCATAAACAGGCTTGATGTCGCATATAGCATCGACAGTATCGACAGGTATATCCACCACCTTCAGAGTCAGTCCATTGCTCCAGAATGTATCTTCTCCTGACACTACAGGCAACGCCTCAATATAGACCAGTGCAGAGTCCCAGCCTGTCATCAGATAATGTGCAGCAATCTTGACTGTGCCATCCTCCAACCTTGCAGTGTCCATCGGCAATCTTTCGACAAGTTCGAGACCTCCTGCCAGACTATCGTCCAGCATAGGGAAAACAAAAGCGGTCTTGGCATCTCTGCCAGCAACCTCGACTGTAAGTTTTGTCTGCTCGCCAATCAGAATTGCTGCCGAGTCAAACTCTGCCCTAACCTGCACTGTCTGCCCACATGCAGAGGTTGCAGCCACAGCGGCAAAAATCAATAACAATACCTTTTTCATACCTGCCCCATCTTCAGTGAAACATTTGACATTGAGAACATCTGCTTCAACATCTTGACATAATCATCGTCACTTTCCATGGAAACTCCATTGATGCCAGCCTTTCTCAATATTTGCCTCATTCTGAACTGTCGCTCGCTCCAAGCCATGCGGTACTTCACCCTGACAGAGTCAGAAGATGTGTCAACAATCATTCTCTGGCCAGTCTCGGCATCACACATCTTGACAAGTCCCATGTCTGGCAAATCAGCATCCCTACGATCGTACACCTGCACAGCCACAAGGTCATGCTTTCTGTTTGCAATCGTGAAAGCATCCTGAAGATCTCCATCATCGATGAAGTCACTTATCATAAAGGCCGTGCAACGCTTCTTTATGACGCTTGTCATAAATTTCAACGCACAAGCCATGTCTGTCTTGGTTGTCTCAGGCTCGAAATCCAGCAGTTCTCTAATAATATACAGTATGTGTTTCCTGCCCTTCTTTGGCGGAATGAACTTCTCCACCTTGTTGCTGAAGAATATCACGCCAATCTTGTCGTTGTTCAATATCGCAGAAAAAGCCAATGTAGCGGCAATTTCGGCCACCACATCACGCTTCAGCTGAGTGACAGTACCAAACTGACGGCTGCCAGACACATCCACGAGCAACATCACAGTCAGTTCACGCTCCTCCTCGAACACCTTGACGTATGGTTTGCCCATACGAGCAGTGACGTTCCAGTCGATAGAGCGTATCTCATCGCCATACTGATATTCCCGTACCTCGGAAAATGTCATACCTTTACCTTTGAAGGCTGTATGATATTCGCCTGCAAAGATATTGTTCGACAGTCCTCTGGTCTTAATCTCAATCTGACGGACTTTTTTTAATAATTCACTTGTTTCCATTAAGGTACCTCTACGGCGTTCAATATCTGGCTTACAATCTCTTCGCTGGTAAGATTGTTTGCCTCTGCCTCGTAAGATAATCCTATTCTGTGACGGAGAACGTCAACAGCAACAGCACGCACATCTTCAGGTATCACATAACCTCTGCGTTTGATGAACGCGTATGCCCTTGCGGCAAGTGCAAGATTGATTGAAGCACGTGGAGAACCACCGAACTCAACCATTCCTTTCAACTCTTTTAATCCGAAATCTTCCGGATATCTGGTTGCTGACACAAGGTCTATGATGTATTTCTGTATCTTCTCATCCACATAAACCTCACGCACAACCTCGCGGGCCTTAAGAATATCCTCGACCTTCAACATTGGCTTGACCTCGCTGAAACCTCCTGCAAGATGTGCAGCAACGACCTGACGTTCCTCGTCTTTCTTTGGATAGGAGATTACCACCTTCAGCATGAAACGGTCCACCTGTGCCTCAGGCAATGGATAAGTACCTTCCTGCTCTATCGGGTTCTGGGTTGCAAGTACAAGGAATGGGTTTGGCAATGCGAAAGTCTGCTCACCGATTGTCACCTGATGCTCCTGCATAGCCTCAAGCAATGCACTCTGTACCTTGGCTGGAGCACGGTTTATTTCGTCCGCCAATACAAAATTGGCAAATACCGGACCTTTCTTGATGCTGAAGCTCTCGTTTTTCTGGCTGTAAATCATTGTGCCGACAACATCTGCTGGCAAAAGGTCTGGCGTGAACTGAATTCGGCTATACTGCGCATCTATCAACTGCGCCAAAGTCTTTATGGCCAAAGTCTTTGCCAATCCAGGCACACCCTCCAGCAATACGTGACCGTCCGACAGCAAACCGATCAGCAGTGATTCCACCAAATGTTTCTGTCCAACTATGGTCTGATTCATACCTATCATCAGACCATCTACAAATGCACTCTGTCGCTCAATCTTTTCGTTGAGTTCCCTAATATCAACTGTGTCCATATACTTGATTATGATTTGTTTCTATTTTTACTGTTTTCTATGCGAAACCGTATGCAAAAATACACTATTATGCACTTGTCTGCGCTTCGCATAAGGTTAAATAATCATAAATGCAACTTTATTTAACCTTACTTGACGATTGATTATCCAAACAACTTACCTGCTCATGAATTTAGCTTCAAGCTCCATTGCTGCATGAACACTTTCTTCGTTCTCTACATCAATGAGTTTCTTGTCCATTCTCGGTATAACAAGTGTCATGCCTACACGCAACTCGTCAGGATTTCTCAGCTGCGACTTGTTGGCATCATAAATGTAAACCCAGAACATCCTATGACCATAATATTGTTTCGAGAGCGTCATCAACCTGTCGCCTTCTTTTACCTTTATCACCGCCAAAGCATTGTCAACAGGTATAGGCTCCTCTTTTTGCGGTTGCCTGATGCCAGTATAGACATATCCAGTATCTATTTGCTCTTTCTCGTTTTTCTGAGCCTCAGCCTTAATCCTCTCTATTTCCGCCACTCTTTCATCTTCACTCTTTTTCATCACCTTGACAATCTTTTTCTGGCCACTACTGGAAGTATCTGTCGTTTTTCTCCTGCCTAATTCCGTGAAACACCAAATGCAAGCTCCGCCTATCAGCAATGCCACCACAACTATGACAGCAACACGTAAAGCGACATTCTTATTTTTGACTGGCGTTGGTCCCAAATCTATAGGCGTTGGTCCATAACGACGTTCTGGTTCAACAAATCTTTCAGGCTCTACTGCCGGTTGCACAGGCTCTATTGGAGGTTCTGGCTCTGCCACTGATTCCTCTGTAACCACTGGCAGCTCCAGCTCTATTGGAGGTTCTGGCTCTGCCACTGATTCCTCTGTAACCACTGGCTGCTCTGGCTCTATTGGAAGTTCTGGCTCTGCCACTGGCTGCTCTGGCTCTATTGGAGGTTCTGGCTCTATTGGAGGTTCTGGCTCTGCAGGTTTGAGTGGTCCATTAATCATAGCCAACAGTCCTTTCAAGTCTTCAGCATCCTCGCTAAGTTTTCTTATAGCCTCGTCTTTCTTTTCGTCAGCAGCACCTGTTGCAGGCATCTCTTCCTGTTTCTCCTCAACTGTCATTTCCGGCTGCTGCCCAGCTTCGTTTTTTTCAACATCATCCCCAAGAGTCACCACCTCAAGATGGGCTAAAGGTTCATTGACCTCGTTAGCCAACTGACTTTCTGCCGTGAATGTCACTTTCTTGTGTGCAGATATCTCAATATCTGCACCTGTGTTTACGTCAACGCTCTTTCGGGCCTTGACTTCCACCACCTTGAATGTACCGAGACCTTTAATCTTGACAACACCGTCTGCCACCAATCCTTCTACAATAATATCCCTGATTACATCAGCAAACAGACGTACCTTGTCCTTGTCAGCACCAGCAACCTTCTTCAGTCCTTTAAGAATAGCTTCTTTAGTCATACATCAATCAATTTATCAGATTTTTGGTTGTTGCAAACTGCCTGAATCCCAAAACATTCTTTGGCGGTATCAGCATTTTCTGGCCAGTATTGGGATTGTACATCGTCCTCTGCTCCTTGGTCTTGACTTCCAGAACGCCCAAATCAAAGAACGAAGAACTTCCCTCTTCCTTAATCTCCGTCGTCACCACATTTACCATTGCCTCAAGCATCTCGCCAGCCACTTTCTGCGACACACCAACTTTTTCGGCAATCTTAACCTGTAACTCTTTATTATTCATAACATGACAATATTACCAAACAATTCAAATTCACTTGATTTCTCTATCTTCACATCACAAAAATCCCCGACATTGACATTGCCTTTCACATACACTTCACAGTCCACTTCTGGGGAATCCCATTCTGTTCTGCCAACTTTCCATTCACCTTCTTCTCTGTCTATCAAAACCCGCAACATCTGTCCGACTTTTGTTGCATTCACTTCTTCTGATATTTTCTGCTGTTCAGCCATCAATCTTTCCAACCGTTCTTGTTTCACACTCAATGGGACATCATCCTTGTAATTGATTGCAGAATATGTGCCTTCTTCTTCAGAATAGGCAAAAGCTCCCATCCTCTCGAACCTCACATCCCTGACGAACTTCAGCAACTCTTCGAAATCAGCTTCCGTTTCTCCAGGATGGCCGACCATGAGTGTGGTTCTCAGCCCTATTCCCGGCACTTCATCTCTCAATCGACGGATGAATGCGTATGTCTCTTCTTTTGTTATGTTCCTTCTCATCAACCTCAGCACGTTGTCGGAAATATGCTGTAATGCAACATCCAGATAGGCACACACCTTTCTGTTCTCGCGCATCACTCTCAGCAAATCGTATGGAAAATGCGTTGGATATGCATAATGCAATCTCACCCATTCTATTCCCTCCACCTCGCTGATTTTCTCAACCAATTCTGGCAACAGCCCCCTCTTTTGCAAGTCTATACCGTAATAGGTCAGGTCCTGGGCAATGAGTTCAACCTCTTTCACGCCTTTATCTGCCAGCCACTTCACCTCTTCGAGTATTTCTTCGACAGGTCTTGATTTGTAAGGTCCGGTTATCAATGGAATGGCGCAATACGAACATTTCCTGTCACACCCTTCTGCAATTTTTACGTAAGCATAATGTCTTGGCGTGGTTAATTTTCTTTGCCAGCTGGAGCATGATTTTCTTTCTATATTATCTAGATGCTCTAGCTTTTCTATATTATCGAGCTTCTCTATTATCCCTCCCCAGTCATATTTTCCAAAGAATCCATCTACCTCCGGAATTTCTTCCACCAACTCCTTTCTGTATCTTTCACCAAGACATCCCATCACATAAAGTTTCGCAATCTTTTTCCTTTTCTTCAGTTCAACAAGTTCAAGTATCATATTTATCGACTCTTCCTTGGCATCGCCGATAAATCCGCAGGTATTAACTACTACAATCTCACCTTTCACCTGCTCAGGGTCATGCTCCACCATAAAACCCGCTGCCTCCACCTGAGCCATCAGCCTCTCCGAATCTATCAGATTCTTTGAGCATCCTAATGATATGAAATCTACCCTATTTTTAATCATGTCTATCCAGTCTAGAGTTTCTAGAATTTCTAGATTCACTAGCTATTAAACAAGGTCTCAACAAAAGCCTCCTTATCAAACACTTGTAAATGCTCCATTCCTTCTCCTAATCCTATATATCTCACTGGTATCTTGAACTGATCAGATATGCCCAATACAACACCGCCCTTTGCAGTACCATCAAGTTTAGTAACTGCAAGCGAAGTAACCTGTGTCGCCTTGGTGAACTGTTTTGCCTGTTCAAAAGCATTCTGGCCTGTAGAACCATCCAAGACAAGCATGACATCATTAGGCGCATTTGGAACAACCTTCTTCATGACATTTTTTATCTTGGTAAGTTCGTTCATCAAGGCAACCTTGTTGTGCAATCTTCCGGCAGTGTCGATAATCACGACATCAGCATCATTAGCCTTGGCAGACGAGAGTGTATCGAAAGCCACAGAAGCAGGGTCAGCACCCATAGTCTGCTTGATGACTGGACAACCTGTTCTCTCCCCCCAGACCTGCAACTGTTCAATTGCCGCCGCCCTGAAAGTATCCGCAGCACCAAGATAAACCTTCTTGCCAGCCTGCCTGTATTGGTATGCCATTTTGCCGATTGTAGTTGTTTTTCCCACACCATTGACACCGACAACCATGATGACGTACGGTTTTGAAGGCAACTCATCGTCAAATGCAAGCACTTTTTCGCTGTTATTCTCTGCCAAAAGTTCACCGACAACAGTCCTTATAGTCTTGTTCAATTCGTCAGTGCTAAGATACTTCTGCTCTTTCACACGCTGTTCAAGTCTCTCGATAATCCTGAGTGTAGTCTCCACTCCGACATCTGAGGTTATCAACGCTTCTTCAAGATTATCAAGCACTTCATCATCCACCTCATCCTTTCCAGCCACTGCTCTGGCCATCTTTGAGAAAAAGCCCTCCTTAGTCTTTTGCAGTCCTCCCTGCAGAACCTCCTTCTTTTCCTTACTTCCAAATAAACCGAAAAATGCCATATAATTGATACTATTTACATTACGCAACTAAAAGTTGGCAAAGTTACGAATATTTTCGCACTTGGCAAAACTTTTTCGTAAAAAAAATTTCCCAATTCGTTATTTTTTCTTACCTTTGCATCGTAAAACAACTTATATGTTATGAAAAGGCTTATTCTGTCATATATTTCTGTAACCTTCTGGTTATTCGTTTCGTCGCAAAGTTTTGCTCCTGCCACGATTGACATACTGACAGGTCGTTTCGACCCTCAGGAGCACCCTGCATTCGTCAAAATACCATATAAATTCACAGATGGCACCGATATGTACGTCCAATCTGAGGCACTGAAGGCTTTCAAGCAGATGTGCTCTGACGCACGCAAAGATGGTGTGAAACTCTTCATTGTCTCTGCCACCCGCACATTTTACCGCCAAGCAGAAATATGGGATCACAAATGGGACAAATGCACAGGAATACGCACCAATCGCGCAGCAACAATTCTACAGTATTCATCAATGCCAGGGACTTCGCGCCACCATTGGGGAACAGACATTGACCTCTGTTCTACAGAAAACGAAGACTGGGATACTCCAGAGCTGCAAAAGACACTTGCCTGGCTGCAGTCACATGCCGTTGAATACGGCTTTTTCATGCCTTACACAGACGACCCCAACCGTCCTGGTTACAAATATGAACCCTGGCATTGGAGTTATTTCCCAATATCTGACATCTACACAGAAGCCTACGAAAACGCCATGACGAACCACGATTTATACGGTTTTCGCGGTTATACGGCTGCTCGCCAACTGAACGTCATAAAGAACTACGTTCTCGGCATTGCCTCCCACTAAACCGAGGCATAATTGTCAATAATCAATTACTTTTAAAAAAAACAGGCATGACGATTTTAATTACTGGCGCTTCATCGGGCTTTGGAGCCTCGTTGCTTTCTCACTTATCCTCACTTGGGCATACAGTCATTGGCACGTCCCGTCATCCAGCTGCCGATTCTCAACTTCTCAAACTTGATGTCAGAGACCCAGAGAATTGCCGACAAATCGTTTCTGAGGTCATACTGAAGCATGGTCGTATCGACGTACTTATCAATAACGCCGGAATGGGTCTTGGCGGTGCAGCAGAACTCACAACCACCGAAGAATTTCACCTGCAGATGGAGACAAATTTCTTCGGGACAGTCAACATGTGTCGTGCCGTTCTCCCTACAATGAGAAAGTTCCGTTGCGGTAAAATCGTCAATTTTTCATCTATCGCCGGCCGTTTCGCCATACCATACCAAGGACCATACAGCTGCTCGAAATTTGCCATCAATGCCTACTCTCAGGCTCTGGCACTCGAGACAAAGCAATTCAATATTGACGTGCTACTAATAGAGCCAGGCGATTTTGCCACAGGCTTCACATCATCCCGAATAAACAGCCAATCCACCGAAGACAGTCCCGACTACAGGGAATCATATCTCCGCACTCGCAAATGTTTTGAACATGACGAAACAAATGGCGCAAAGCCCGATTATCTGGCTAAAAAAGTTGCCAAAATCATCAAATCCAAGCATCCAAAATTCCATAATGTGATAACGCCAAGCTTTACCCAACAACTTTCCGTCTTTCTATTCACCCTCTTGCCTTCAAGATTATCCTTTGCTATTTTGAGAAAATTCTATAGAGTCTAGACATTCCTAGAACTTCTAGATTATCTAAAACATCTATATTACCAGCTAAAAAAATGACAAAACTATTCAAAGTAACAGAAAAAGAAACTGCCATACAGGTTGGTTCTGGCACTTTGCCCGTGCTTGCAACTCCCGTGCTTGCAGCATGGATTGAGGGCATTGCAACAGAAATTGCAAATTCTCTCCATTCCACCGAGGAATCATCCGTCGGTACGAACATTAATCTTGACCATCTGAAAAAATCAAAGGTTGGCGAGACAATCACTTGTCATGTCAACCTTGTAGAGCAAGACCGCCGGAAGATAGTTTTCTCGGCTGTTTGCCTAAACGAAGCAGGAGAACAGATTGCCACAGCCACCCACACTCGTTTTATAATAAACATTGCTAAATTTATGTCGTAAAATCCTTAGTCTTTGGATTTCTGACAAGCAAAATGCTGAGTTCATAGAGTGCATACAAAGGAACCGCCACAAGCATCAATGTCACTGCATCACCTGTGGGGGTTATCACTGCTGCCAATATCAGCAATGCAACGATGGCATGTCTGCGATATTTCCTCATCCCATCTGCATTTATAAGTCCCACTTTTCCAAGAATCCAAGCCACGACAGGCATTTCAAACAACACACCTATCATTATTGTCATCACTATTAAAGTGCTGACGTATGACTTGAGCGATATCTGGTTCACCACGACATCGTTCACTTGATACAATGACAGAAATCTAAATGCAAAAGGAAATATCACAAAATAGTTCAACAATGCTCCTGCAACAAACAAAACCACTCCTCCGGTCGTCACTCCGGCACTCACTCGCCTCTCATTCTCATACAATGCAGGTGCAATGAAACGATAAACCTCAATCACAATATATGGCATTGCTACTACCAGTCCTGCCAACATGGCAACCTCCAGGTGCACTATGAACTGGGCTGTCAGGTCAGTGTTGATAAACTTCACGTCAAAATCACCCAACCCCAACACCTTATATAATATAAAATCTGTCTGAGATGGAGCAAACACCACCCAGAACAGCCAATCTTTCATCACGAAAGCCACAATGCTGAACACCACCCACACAGCAGCACTTCTCAGCACTCCACCCCTCATCACATCCAGATGATCCCAGAAGGTCATCTGTTTCTCATCACTCATCTTTCTTCTCCTCAGCCTTTTCTACAGGCTTCTTTATTTCCTCTTCCACGCCATTGACTCCTTCCTTGAAGCTTCTGACACCCTTACCAACACCTCTCATCAATTCAGGGATTTTCTTTCCGCCAAAAAGCAAAAGCACAACCAGAACAATGACTACAATTTCCGTAGTTCCTAAAAATCCTAATGTTCCCATAATCATTAAATATCAATTGTCAATTCAATTAAAATCCCACAGCTATCCTAAGGTTCACCATGAAACCAGAGAGATAATTCGGCACTGCATACTGAGTGTCGTTCACGTCAGTAACCCAGTAATACGAATTCACATTCTTTATATTGAACAGATTAAGCAATTCCAAAGTAATACCCCAATACTCCACCGGCTGATTCTGTTTCATCCACTTTTCTCTTCCCTTAACGAAGTTGCGTGAAGCACCGAGATCTACCCTGTTATATGCTTTTGTCCTATACACAGCCGTGTAACGTTCTGAATGAGGAGCACCAAATGGCAAGCCGTCACTCCATACAAATTTCAGATACACCTTGTACTCTGGGTGGTTTGGAAAATAATCCTGAAAGAATAACGAGATGTTATACCGTTGTTCGTTCGGTCTTGCTATCCACTGAGGCTGCACCTCGCCGAGATAGCGTCCTGCGTTGCTATATACAGAATAATGGTCGTTGAGCAGATTCTCCTTGACATTCATCCACGAAAAAGATATCCACGAGTCTGTTCCCGGCACAAACTCGCCAAAAAGTTTCAGGTCAATTCCTGTTGCGTATGCAATGGCATCATTCTCGCCCGAATATCTTATCTTCAGGTTGTCAACATAGTAACTTATAACCCTGTCTGCCGGTTTGTAATAAGCCTCAAGAGTAAGCTTGAAAGGTCTGCTCCATGCCCTGAAATTATAATCCATGCCAAAGACTACATGGACTGTCCTTTGGGCTTTTATGTTGTTGTTCAGCACAACATTGTTGTTTCCTTCAGCATCCATCACCTCTTGACGCAATTCTTTATAGAATGGTGCCTGATAATACAAACCTCCCGAAAGCCTGAAGTCGAAATCAGCTTTCTCCCATGCTGGGGTAAGAGATATTGATGCTCTTGGCGACACTAAGAATTCATTGTTCCACGACCAATAATTCGCCCGCACTCCAACGTCAAAGTTCCACACTCCATGGTCGGCAAAATATCTGTAATGTTCCTGCAGATACGCCTGAAAACGATGAGTCTTAAGTTCAACATCCGAATAGAGATTATAAATCACATTGACAGCATCACCTGTGAATGGCAGGGAATAACCTGCTGAATCTCTGCTCTCCCATTCTGATATCTTGTCAAGCACCACCTCATATTGGTAACTCAGACCCCAAGAAAGTCTGTTGTCGTTTTTCTTCCATTCACCACTATGCCCCACATTAACAACCGTAGCACTGAGTCTGTTTCTTGCATGTTCATGGAAACTGCCAATACCAACTGTTGTCTGGCTGTTTTCTGTATCAGTGCTGCCAATGGCGACCTCTGCTAAGGAATACTCGCCTGTAATATCGTATGTCTCACGTTCATCAGTATTGAATGCGCTGACATTCAGGTTCAGCTTAACATCGTCATTTGGCTTGTACGTAGTGCTGAAAGCTCCGAAATATGTCCTGAAAATGTCAAATTCCTCACCCGTGAAATCCACGTCAAAAGAATGTGCGTCAGAAATAGTTCCAAATGATGTGCTTCTCGATTTTGGCACGAATTTGTAATAATTCTGTGAAATATTTCCAAGAAAACTCATCTCCACCTTCTTGCCCACTTTCCATGTCATGAATGTCTGGTAGTCAAAATAGTATGGAGCATATTCTCCCTTAGTATCCATTGTTCCCAACAACGTCTGCACAGTTTTGAACCTAAGGCCGTGCATCTGTGTCCATTTTTCTCCGCTTGCCCCCACAAAAGCCGTAGCACCCTGCAGCGAGGCTGTTATATTTGCTTCGAATTTCTTGGGGTTCTTGTAGATGACATCAAGCACAGAAGCAGACTTATCGCCATAGCTTGCATCATAACCGCCAGAAGAGAAGTTCACAGCCCCAACCATGTCTGGATTTATTATACTCAGTCCCTCCTGTTGCCCGCTTCTGATAAGCAATGGTCTGTACACCTCTATCCCGTTTATATACACGCTGTTCTCGTCATAGTTTCCACCACGGACAGAATACTGAGAGCTGAGTTCGTTGGTTGAGTTGACTCCTGGCATCATTGTCAGCATACTTTCAATACCGCCACTTACCGACCCAGGCATAACCTTCACCTTGCTCATGTCAATTCTCATCATTGCACTGTTCTGCCGCACCTGCGCCTTCACCTCAACCTCCTCAAGCATTGTCTCGTCCTCTCTTAAGGTCAGGTTAAGGTTGTAGGCTCTCTCCTTTCCAACCTCAAAGCTCCTGTATGCAGTCTTGTATCCAATGAAACTGGCTTTCACGAAAACACTGTCGCCTGTCAGCACTGCCACCTCGTAATATCCTTTGTCGTTGGTGACAGCCCCTTCCATCTCGTTTCTTTCGTTCTTGGCCTGCACGGTCACAGATTCCATCCCTCTTCCCTTCTCATCCAGCACGTAACCACGGACATAAACCTTTCCCTGGCCACTGACCATAGCAGCCATCGTCACAAGCAACATCAATATTACCAGTCTTCTAACCAATTATCAATTGTTAATTAAGAAAAGCCTTGAGCAGTTTCATTTTACCCGATGTATAAGGGTGTTCCCTCATCGACAGGTTCCAGAATGACTTCCCTTCCAACACAGTCTGCGGATGCGTAAACTCCCTGAACCCCCATTCTCCATGATAAGCTCCCATTCCTGAATGTCCTACGCCATTGAACGGCACACCTTTGACCATCAAATGAATGCACACCTCGTTTATGCATCCTCCGCCAAAGCGCATACTCTGCATAATGCGTCTTGCCCACTTCACGTCACGAGTGAAAAGATACATTGCCAACGGATGTTCCCTGCTTTCAATAACACCCAGGATTGCCTTTTCGTCATCGTAAGGCACTATTGGCAATAGTGGGCAGAACAACTCTCTCTGCACAACCTCCTCGTCTTCTCTAACAGGGTATATCACAGTAGGTTCAAAGCGTCTTGCGTTTCTGTCGCCTTTTCCGCCATAAACAATCCTGTCGTTATACTTCTCAGCAGTTGCAGCGCATTTGTCCCAGGCAGTCTCTGTTATCAGTTTAGGATATTGCCCATTGTTCAGGGCATCATCTCCTATCTGCCTGCGGAACTCCTCTTTCAGCAGATCCACAAACTCCCCTGCCACCTCAGCATCGACAGCCACCTGATTTATGTTTATGCAAATCTGCCCTGCATTCAGCAACTTGAAGAATGCTATCTTCCTTGCCGCATCTCTGAGGTCTGCATCTTTACGCACGACACACCAGTTTCCCGTCTCTCCGCCAAGTTCCAGGGCAACAGGAGTAAGATGTCGTGCAGCCATCTCCATCACATGTCTTCCCACAGCCGGCGAACCAGTATAGAATATCTTGTCCCAACGTTCCTCGAGCAGCATATCTGCCACATCATGGCCACCCTCAACAACAGTCACATACCCAGGGTCAAAAGTTTTTCTGACAACATCAGCAATCACACGCGTACAGGCACTGCTCTTGCTGCTGCATTTCAGCACTGCGGTATTTCCTCCTGCCATACTTGCTGCCAGCACACCAAAAGTCAACAGGAACGGAAAGTTGAACGGACTTATTATCAGAGTCACTCCGTATGGCATTTTATAGACCTTAGTCCAGATGCTCGGCCAGCACATCAGCCCGCTGAAATGTCTTTCAGGTCTTGCCCATCGTCTCAAACCCGCAATAATCTCATCTATTTCGACGAAGATAGGTCCAACATCACACAGATACCCTTCCACATAATCACGGCCAAGATCCTCCTTTAGAGCCTCAACCATGGCATCTGAATTTTCAGCAACGCATTTTTTCAGTTTCTTCAGCTGTTCAATTCTCCACGACACATCCAGTGTCGTTCCTCTTCTGAAAAACGTTCTCTGCTTGTCTATTATTGTCTTTGCCTCCATTTATTCAGAGCATTTTATATAATTAGGCCTTACCACTACATAAAACATCAACAACCCGACTATATGCACCCCTGCCACCATCCAGAAAGTTGCTTCATAGCATACCAGTTCAGCCACTACACCGCCAAGCAACACACCTATTCCACTACCCAAGTCCCACGCTGTCAATATCGTACCATTGGCCGTACCTCGCTGACTATGGTCAGCTATTGATATTATCATATTCTGGAATGCTGGCCATATATGACCATTACCCAGACCTATCAGGATTGCAGCACCGTAATACCCCACCATTCCTTGCCAGCCATCCATGTCTGGCCATGCAATGAACAGCAGATAGCCACAGGTTGACAATATTGCTCCTTCAGCAGCATTCAGCAGCATCTTACCCTCCCTGAGCGACTTGCTTCCCCACAGACGCGAAGAAATCAAAGCCAGCGAAAGCAGCAGGAAGAACATTCCCGTACCTCCGGTTATTCCCAGGTGTTCCTTGCCGTAAATGGCAAGATAGTTACCCATCACGCCCCAGCAGAAGCCGCTCACGACAATGAACATTGCTATGAACCATCCTTTCAGCAGGAAGAAACGGTCAAGCGAGATCTTCTGCTTGTTCTTCACCACAGGCTTATCCTCCACCTTCACCCTTGAGGCCATCCACAATCCAAGACCCGCCACGCCAAAGGCTATCCAGAAAAGCACGTCGAAGTTGTCCGTCAGATGGTAGAGATATATACCCGCAGATGGTGCAATGGCCGAAGCAAGGTTGTTGCTCAAGCCATAGAATCCTATTCCCTCGTTTCTGCGTGATGCCGGCAGCACGTCAATAGCCATAGTGCTGTTGGCAACAGTAGATGCCCCGAAAGGTCCGCCATGCAGCGTCCTCACGACAGCAAAAAGCACCATCGACCCTGCCACCAGATACCCTCCCATGAATATGAAATATGCAGTCAGGCACCACAGCAGCACCCTCTTTCGTCTGAAACTATCCACCATGAAGCCACTGAATGGCCGCACAAGCAAAGCCACAAGTGTATATCCCGACAGCACAAAACCTATCATGTCCTTACCTGCTCCGTATGTCTCGCTCAGGTATATCGGCAGCAAAGGTGTCAAAAGATAAAACGAGAAAAACAGGGCGAAATTTGTCGCCATCACCCTGTTATAATTGGCATTCCATAATTTTTCTTTCACTTCCATAGTCATCAAGTTGCAATTTACATCACCCGCGTCGTCCAATCCCATTTCCCTCAACAAAAGCACACATAGCCAGTAATCACTTACTGCATAGCGATTTACAAGCCCCCTTCCAAATCCATCATCACACCAGCTATAATCCGTGCAAAGATACACATTTTTTTTCAAACAGCCATGAATTTGCAAGCTAAAAATGTTGACTTCCCAGTTGAAGATGCCTGTCATTACGATTTTCACAGTGATTTTATGCAATATGTTTGATTAAATCTTAAATAATCGTAACATGCAGAACATTATTTAATTTTTATTGCACATATTGGCAAAAATCATCGTACCTTTGCATCGTGCAAGAATTTAGGCCGCCCTAAATTCAGTACAAGACAAAATTATTGTTTAACCCCCTTAAAAAACCAAATGCTTATGAGAAGTGTAACAACATTTGATTTGCAGTATGCCCACCGCTTTTATGGCTTTAAGGGCGAGGCACAGTATCTGCACGGACACACAGGTATTCTCACCATTGAGGTGGAAGACTCAGTCAACATGGGAGTAAACATGGTCTTCCCATGCAACGAAATCCAAAAGACAGCTTGGGCAGTACTGAAAAATTTCGACCATGCCTTGATTTTGCGTGAGGACGACCCTCTTCTTCCTGCCGTTCTTGACATCTATGAGAAGCAGGGCATCCGCAATGGCCACCCACAGAACACTATGAAAGGAGCTGCATTCAAAACAGAACTGGCAACAGCCTATCCTGATTGCCGCCTTGTAGTGACAAAAGAGACAATGACCGTTGAAGGAATGATTAAGATTGTCTATGACCTTCTTAAGGACAAACTGAACATCGCAAAGATTACCTTTACAAGCGGTGTCAATGCCGCCACTGCCGAGTTCCCTGTAAACGGAACAATGGATCGTTGCCCACTCTGCGGCATCAGCCTCGACAAGAATGGGCACTGCCCTAAGTGCGGATATCAAAGATAGCTCTCTCCTACTGCGAGTCCTCCTCCTCACGGATGGGGACTCATTGTTTTTTCAAATATTTTTTATACCTTTGCAACTTCCTTCGGAAAGTCAACTACGACTCTAATTTCACATATCAATGGATATAGAACAACTGCGAGAATACATATTGTCTCTGCCACATGTCACAGAGGACATGCCTTTCGGCGACGATTGCATCGTTTACCGCATTGGCGGCAAGATATTTGCATGCCTCTCGCTGACAGGCGACAAACATGCAGCAATCAAACTGACTCCCAACCGCAACAACGAACTGCGTGCCGAATATCCAGACATCGAACCAGCATGGCACTGGAACAAAAAACACTGGAGCGACATCTATTACGAGTGCTCTCTGCCGAGTTCTCTCGTAAAATCACTGGTTACAGAATCGCATGACCTCGTCTTCAGCTCGCTACCTAAAAGCATCTGCGAGGCACTTTCGTCCAAGACATCATGAAATGCCTTTTCTGCCCCTCTGCTATTTCTCTGCTAATTGCCTGCTATTTCTCTGCTAAATAGCAGAGGCACGGCGAAGGATCAGCAAAGGCATAGCGAACCCACAGCAGAATCATGGTAAAACCGCCGTAC
>JAZRYS010000200.1:0-3303 GCA_045600865.1 Candidatus Aphodosoma sp. | reverse complement strand
GGCTGTTGCTGTTGCTACGTGGTCGATGCTGTCGGTGATGTAGGTTGTGTCAGCACGTATTGTCACGATGTTCTTGTCTGTATGGCGGCTGACGGAGGTCTCGCTGTTAGAGGTCACCAATGGATAGATATTGCCGAGCGTGTCGGGTTTTCGCCATAACGTCTCTGTGCGGAGGATTGCGATAGTGTCGTGTATGACCGATAGGTCAACCGTGCGGCTGCTGTCAGAACTCGTAAGGCTCCGCTGGCGGTGGCAGTGGCTTTCGCTCGCCTTCTGGCTGCTCCTGCAGGCGGTCAAGCATATCAGTAACAGGACAAGAATCCCGATGAGGGCAAGCAGATATCTGGCGTATCGCCAGCTGAAGATTCTGGACAGAGTTTTTAAGTTCATCGACTTGTGTTTTTAGCGGTTTCACGATAAAGTTGTCAAAGTTCTCGACAAGCCGTTGGGCGTTGTCTATCTCAGCCGATTTGGCCTCGGCATTGGCCTTCTTCCGTGTGGAACGGATGGTGACCAAGGTCACCACCATTCCACTCGTCAGAATCAGCGATAAAATATTGTTCATAAGCGATTTTTTTAATTGAGAATTGAGAATTGATAATTGACTCAAGTTTCGCAAGTCACAATAAGCTCTGTAAGAGCGACATAATATAGCACAGGGCGTGAGCCCTGTGTAAAAATGGCAAATACGTTAATAGAGTGCCGTAGGTACGACACATTTAGATGGTACGTACGGTGAAAATAAATGTGTCGTCCTTACAGGACTTAACCAGGATAACAACCTCATACACAGGGCTTACGCCCTGTGCTGGTATGTGCCGCCCTTTCAGGGCTAATACTTGCGAAACTTGAATATTGTACCTTTGCAGTGCGATTGACGAGGTCGTCAACAAATGAGGAATATAACTGTTGCGATGTATGGTGATGGGCTGAAAGCCCTCAAGGACGTACAACGCCGCAACGCGGCACAACCTGCACTGACACTTTACCACTGCATCCTATTTTCTAATGAATCCGAATATGTCACGAACAAAGTTGACATTTGTTCGTGAGCATCAGTGAGACAACCACACTAATGTTAATTATTTTAACACAGCAAAACTGTTTCAATTTCCACCAACACATCAAGTGAATGCGAGGGCAACAGAATTGCTGTTGCGCAACTCTATGTCCCATCAACCTCCCATCCACCTCCCATCATGGTCCCATTTTTTATGAGAGTTTTAAGAGCGTTTTCTGGGTATGTCTGTGTCATCACAGCGACGCTGCGGATGCTCTGCTTTTGCGACGCTGCCTTTATGCAGCATTTTTGCAAAGACAACTCTTTACATAATTTAACAATATACTCAAGTTTCGCAAG
This sequence comes from Candidatus Aphodosoma sp., assembly GCA_045600865.1. GTDB lineage: Bacteria > Bacteroidota > Bacteroidia > Bacteroidales > Paludibacteraceae > Aphodosoma. The sequence continues at coordinate 1,943 of JAZRYS010000200.1, read as the reverse complement.
TATTAGCCCTGAAAGGGCGGCACATACCAGCACAGGGCGTGAGCCCTGTGTATGAGGTTGTTATCCCGTTTAAGTCCTGTAAGGACGACACATTTATTTTCACCGTATGCGTCATTTAATTCTGTCGTACCTACGGCACTCTATTAACGCATTGACCATTTTTACACAGGGCTCACGCCCTGTGCTATACTATTTCGCTCTTACAGAGCTTATTGTAACTTGCGAAACTTGAGTAATTAAAATTCGATTCAACTTCACACTTACATACTTTCGGCCATGAGGTCTTTCCTGCCCACAAGGCTGAAGACTGTTATCTTGTTGTCCTCGTTCAGGATTCTCAATGCACGGAGGATCTCGTTCAACGTAGAGCCGCTTGTGGTGACATCATCGACAATCAGTATGTTGTTGTTCCTCAATTTATGACACAGCTCCTCGTCTTTCGGCGATTTGAAGCGAAGAAAATCAAAGATATAAGGTCTCAGTTTGCTCTTCTTCACATCTTTTGCAATCGTGAAATAGTCCTTGCTGTGTATCAAATCCATCATGATTTCAATGGATTTCTGAGCATCCGCCTTCTGTATTTCGGTATAACGAGGCTGACCATTTTCCAGCACGCCATTGAGATACTGCTGTTCGTATCCGTCCATATCGAAAGATATCTCAGCAGGCAGGTTCTTGACAAGCTCCATGTGTCGCAAAGTCGGCTGCGCAAAGCGATATATGTATCGCAGAAGATATTGATTCACACCACTTGACGACTCCGGTGTAACCACCAAATCGTAATCGTAAAGATTTATCTTGCGGTTAAGGTCGTTTACCGCCTTCTGTATGAAGCGTGTCAGATTCGAGTCACTCTGAATAGGACGGGTAAATTTGACGTACTGTATGAAGCGAGTGCGGACAGAGCTCTCGACCTCTTTAGAGAACTCATAACCATAGTGGAAACACTTGCCAAATGCCTCCACCAGATATCCATCGCCTGTCAACGAGACGATGTCGTTCCGACCATCATAGTCAAAATCAAATACAAAACTCTGTTTTTCTTCGTCAAATGTCACTCCCATAGCATCCCATATTTCAACCACTTTCGATTTTTTGCCTACAATACGGCAATGTATATTATCGCCTGCAAAGTTACGACAAATATTTGATTTATGCAAATTTTTCTTGCTTTTTTGCAGCAAAAAAATCCTGACCTGAAAAATTTCTATATAACTACTTCGTAATCTATTGACAGTCAGTCCTGTAAGAACAGCACAATTTTTCACCATATATGCATTTGAATTCTGTCGCCACCTACGGGGCTCTGTTAATGTACCAAACATTTTCACACAGGGCTCGCGCCCTGTGCTATACTCTTTCGTCCTTTCAGGACTTTTTGGTCTCGCTTCTAAATGTAATTTTGAACACCCTACCCCTTCAGGGCTACTACCTGCGAAATGTTAATTAATTCAAGTTTCGCAAGTATTAGCCCTGAAAGGGCGGCACATACCAGCGCAGGGCGTGAGCCCTGTGTATGAGGTTGTTATCTCGGTTAAGTCCTGTAAGGACGACACATTTATTTTCACCGTACGTACCGTCTAAATGTGTCGCCACCTACGGGGCTCTGTTAATGTACCAAACATTTTCACACAGGGCTCACGCCCTGTGCTATACTCTTTCGTCCTTTCAGGACTTTTTGGTCTCGCTTCTAAATGTAATTTTGAACACCCTACCCCTTCGGGGCTACTACCTGCGAAATGTTAATTGAATTAACACATCTGAATGACATCAAAACAGACACAGAGGGGCAACATAACTCAGTGTCTTATACTGAAAAAAGTTGACTCCAAACTTTTTAACAAATGGAGTTAGAAAACAATCAAAAAGGCAGGAAACAGAAGAAATCACCTGCCATCACTCCTGAACAGCGTCAGGAGTTCTACCGGTTACGTTACACTGAA
>JAZRYS010000199.1:0-17597 GCA_045600865.1 Candidatus Aphodosoma sp. | reverse complement strand
CGAGGAGCTGGTCTTCCCGGGGGTGCACAGCGGTGTCGGCGGGCTTTACGACGACAATCATCGAATCGCCGACGAGGCGCTGCGCTGGGTCGCGGCGCCGGCCTGCCGCGCGGGTCTCCGCCTCAAGCCGGGCGCGTCGCTCGCCGTGCCGTCCGCGCCGATTGTCCTTCACAATTCCGATCATCTCATCTCGAACCTCTGGGGAGCATTGGGTTCCGTCAAGCGGGAACTTGCCGGAATCCGCGAGGCGGTTTTCAAATGACTGACCGTCTCGCAGCAACCGTATCACAAGGGTCTGACTCTCTGAAACCCGTCGCGTCTTCCTGAACATTGTGGTGACAAGTGGGTGGAGCCTGTATGCGCTGGAGATCGGCTTGTTCTGCGGTCGCTGGGCTCTGATGGCGCTTGGCGAATGACAAAAGTGGTCAGACCAAGATTGTCATGGTGAACTACACGGCAAAAGGATGAACGTAGCGCAACAGAGATGTGAACGTGGTTTGTTTCAGACACTTTAAGCATCCGGCAAAGAGACGCTCGATACAAATGCTAGTACGGCAACAGTATTTACAAGACATAAGTTACAGGTTGTCGATTCTTTCGACATCTGTTAAGAACGCTAATTCCATCTCGCTATTTGATGTGAATGTTGTGAGCGAGACATTTTACCGAGATTTTCTTAATGCGCTATTGTCTTGCAACTTGAGAAATGTTAATTTTGAGACAAGTAACACAGCAGGCGTTGATCTTAGAGATGACTTGCAAAAGATCATTGTACAGGTGTCATCTCGTACGGACAAGCGCAAATTACAGGATGCATTGTTGCATGTAGGGGGATGTGTGGGCTATTCATTTTATTATATCGCTATCGCGGACGAGCCACCGATAAGGCAGACCTCTGATTTCCTTATACCGCATGGGGTCGGTTTTAAAAGTCCTGACAATGTATGGGGAATTTCCGCGTTGTTGGCAAAGTGCCAAGTAGCAGACATGCCCACTGTCCGGCAGATATATGAAATTTGTCGCAAGAACATAACACTTGTGGATGCTGAAGAACGTTCCATGGTTAATCGGTATCGGCTTCCCGAGCGTGTTGTGCAGCTGTTTTTCGCGTCGTTTGCCGGTGTGTACGGAGAGGTTTGTCAGCTAATCGAAATGTGTCAAGCGAATCTTGAAGGCAATTGGAGTGAATGCGGAGTGCCGAGTATTAACGCTCATCTTGAGAGCCATTTGAATCGAAAGTTGCTTGATGCAGCTAATGTCGTTATCGATTTGCGGGCGGAATTAATTGCTCGGCCCGAGCTGTGGCAGGCTGTCGATACGATTGAGACGCTTGAATTAAGCGCCGACTCGCTGACGGCTACCGATTCCAATATCCAATCGATTATGGATGAACTCGTAAAACTTCGTGTGGCGATTGAGTATGCATTAAAGTTGTTTGCTCAAGTAAGTGACAACCCTGATGTTTTCGTTAGGCAATTTGAATATTATATGAACAATCTTTAGCCGGAGAACCTTGCTGAACATTATGGCGGGATTGACGGTGTTCCGTATATGCGCTGGTGATTGGCTTGTTCTGCGGGTGGTGGATGCTGATGGGGGCGGTGGTTTTACGGCGGCGAAAAATGCTAAAATACGCGGCGAGGTTATGAATGCAGGAAGAAGTAGGGGTGTATATGCATGATGTGATGCTTTTTGATTTTGTCAAGATCGGTGACGAGGATCTCTGCGGAAGAAGCTTCGCCCAATGGCGGCAGGTTGCCGGACCGATTGTCATTGGGCGGGTGGATGTCGGAGCGTTGCCGACGGGGAAGGCCGTTGCCCATGCCGTCGCAACGATATTCCATAAACACCTTGCGTCACAGTTCCAGCATGCCGTGGAGGCGGCGTCTATGTATGGAGGGTTGAGCGCAGTTGCGCTTGCGTTCTATCGAGACAATGTTGGGGTCGCACACAAGCTTGAGGCACATGTCATGTGGGTGGATGAAAAGCCGCTTTGCTGAACATCGTGATGCCTGACGAGATGGATTAACTGCGATGAAAATGTTAAAATACATGGCAAGAGGATAGACGTAGTGAGGGAAGTTGTAACTTTTTTATTTGTTGAATTAGTAGGCAGTATGAAATTCTGATATAGGAGGTACGTGTATGTTGCGAAAGATTATGTTTTATAGTTGCGTCATATTGGCGGCAATTGTTTTTGTCTTAACTGCAGTGTGTTGGATTAATGCCGCACCTGATTCGACCTTGAATTCTGCGCCATATTATTGTAAGTTTGGTGTCGGACAGTTACTAACGCAGATCTTATTGTCAATGTTTACGTTATTAATGTTGTTTGGGACGTTAATTGGACGTTGGCTTAGAAATTGGCTACACGGGCCTGTTCTTAGGTTGTGCGTCGAAAATGATGAAACGCATTGTCTTCTAATAGATGATGCACCAACAGATAATTCGTTGCCGTCGCTTCAGCCGACGCTGCGAATATATGCTCACGTTGAGGATTTGAGTGCGGCAATGGCAAGTGGATGCCAACTGATTTCAAATCATGTATATGCATCAGTTGATGGGCAGCGGTTTTTTAAATACTGCACATGGCAGACCGCGTCGTTTCGATGGGCACATGTTCCTCGAGAAGAACTTTATTCCACTTCAATAAGAATGTCCGCAGAGAAGTATGCGCGGATTATTGAGATTGTTCAGCGAGAAGATTCTGAGGAATCAGATAGTGGGTCGCAAGTAGATTTCTGTGAGGCATCCTCTTCGTCGGTTCCTCAAAAGCGAAATGTTTACTCCTTCATCACTCTGCTAATACCAGCGTCTGATATTGTTTCGAAAGGGACTAAAATTATCATTCCAACCCAATACCGGTCGATTCTCTTACCTGTTGTGTTGGTTTGTGCTGAACGACCTGCCGTGCTTTATTACTTAAGAGTTGACTGGAAGGGTGTTTATGTTGGCGATTATAAAATGCCCGGATTTTTGACGGTTAAGGTATTGTCAAAAAAAGAAGGAAACAAACAGATATCATAAGGAGGTGAAAATATGATTTTGCTAAGCATTGACTTGAAAGGTGTTGCGTCCGATTATAAGGATTTTTTTGCGAAGATTCAGGTTCTAGGAGGCGGAGAAGAAGGTGTCTTGCGTATTCTTGATTCGACATGGGTGCTCAATACAACGTTAACTGCAAACGAAGTTTCTGATGCGCTTAAAGGTCTTATTCAGCAAGGGGATCGTTTTATAGCCGTAGATATGACAAGTCGGGATAATCGTCAAGGATGGTTAACTAAGGCAATGTGGGATTGGATATGTTCAAAATCGCCGGTGGAAAAGTTCAACTACCATTTGGCGTATGACAAGATGGAGGGGGAGGATAATAATGCGATTCTTGTGTCGATTTTGAGAACATTAAAGGAGCAGTTGAGGGTTGTGCAGGAGCGAATAAACCGCCCCTCGGAGACGACATTGCTTTTTTATTCCACAGAGAATAAAAACAATGTTTTCAAGATCCTTAAGGGTGTGTTATCCAAGAGGGCATATTTTTCATTGTCTAGGATTGATCCTTCGCAGAACATTTCTGGACTATTGGTGCAGGGAAATGAGGATCTTACAGATTCATTGGCGGAAAAGTGGAAAGTATTGTAAGTGTTGTCCGGCAAAGGGATGAACGTGGTGAGGCAGAGATCGCGGCGGTTGGGTCAGACGACGGAAGCGCAGATATGCTCTGCGGCATCTGACTGTATCGTTAGGACTGTATCGTTTGGGCCTGACCCTCTGAAAACTGAAGTGGCTTCATTCAGGAGAATGGATTGAGTACCTTGGTTGAATGCGATGCACTTTCGGATGTGTTTGGAAAAGATGTTGCTTATGAGTTGCGGGCATTCTTCTGTGATCATCGTGGAGTGAATATGCGAAATGCTGTTGCACATGGTTTGAAGGACGATGAACTCTTTAATTCTGCTTTTGATTTTTACGTATGGCTATTTGCGCTTCGCCTTGTACTTCCGGTGCCATAAGCACTTATAACGGTTATGGTGGTGCAATGAGATTTTATGCAGAGTCAAATGGGCATTCTTCAATGAAGGCGAGGCGATTCGGAAAACATGGAGATAAAAACGCGTGTTGAGAAAGGTGATCTCACGGAAACTGTGAGAACATAGGAACGGGAAGGCATGGCATGGACATTATTCAAAGCATAAAGGAAGTGTGGAGTTGCGCTAAGAAGTTGGAGCAGCATGAGCTGCTTGAGAAGCTGGCGGACTTGAAGGATGTATGCTATGATCTCCGAGATGAAAATCGGGAGTTGAAGGAGAGACTTGCTGAGAAAGAAGCTCATCATTTCGTCTTCGAGAACAACATGTACTGGGACCAGAAATCAGATGGCATGCGTGAAGGTCCATATTGTACTTCGTGTTGGGACAATTGTGGAAAGGCAATTAGGATGCATAAGAGCCGGACGAATGAGTTGTATGATTGCCCGATATGCAAAGAATATATCGAAGGCGAGGGTTATGCGGAGCCGATTCAATGCCCAGCAGACTTGGATTTGGGTATCTTGTGAAGCGAAGGATGCAGACATTGCAACTGACATAGGCCAATGACCGCTAACCGACGCATATTCCTGAACATCGTCGCCACATACGGCAGATCGCTATATGCGCTGGTGATCGGCTTGTTCTGCGGGCGCGAGATCGGTGGTTTGACGGCGGTGAAAATGGTGAAAATGTGCGGCAAAGGGATCAATGCAGCGGGGCAGATATTGCGGTGGTTTGGTCTGATGATTGGTCTTGTATTTGCTTTGGGGTGGTGAGAATGAGGAAGCGGAAGCGTAAGCTTGTGAGTTGGTCGCAGATTATAGTGATTGTTGTGCAGTTTCTTAATCGGTGTTTCATGTTGATTAAAGGCAATGCCGCGGCAGTTGTTGTTTCTGTCGTAAGCGGACTTCTCGTACTGGCGATTTGGCAATGGATTTCTCGTCCGACCGATCCTGTGGATGCCGCTAAGATTGTTGCTGCAGGAATTGAAAAATCGGCAGGTGCGATCAAGGAGGATTTGCATCCGATAAGGATGACGGTCGAGTGCCTTAAGGATGAGGTGTGGGTGTTACGGCAGCAGCTGACGAAGGATGTTCCTGAGAGAAATCCGTCTGATATTTTGGACGAGCGAGAGGCTAATACCCATCTAGCGCTTAGGAAATATAAGGAGTGTGACTTCGTTAAGGCGTATGTGTATGCTACGAAGGGTGATCTTTTTAATGCTGATGTCCAATTTATTGTCGGTAGCATGAAGTTTTTTGGATTGGGCACCGCGAAAGATGAAAAAGAGGCTTTTCGTTTTTGGCAAAAGGCGGCTTTTCAGAACCAGCCGGACGCGCAATATGACTTAGGCATCATGTACGCGCAGGGAGAATCCGTGGCGACGAATGCAGTCTTGGCCATGCATTGGTTGAGAGCTGCATCGTCCAATGGCAACGCGAGGGCCAGTTTTGTGATTGGAAATGCGTTTGAGCATGGACGTCTCGGGTACAGGGACCGCGCACTGGCCGGCGAGTGGTATGTAAAGGCATTTGGACAGGGTTTTGTTCATGCCGGCTATCATCTTGCACGGCTTTATGATCGTATGAAGAGCACGGTGTGTGATAAGGCAAAGGCAGCCGAGTGGTATGAGAAATCCGCTGATGCTGGAGACTTGAGAGCATTGCACCTTTTGGGATTTAAACTACTAGGTAGAGATCCGCAACGTGGTGTTGCTATGTTGGAACGGGCATTTGAGAAAGGCTCAATTGATGCAGGTTGCAGCCTCTATTTTGAGTATCGATTAGGCGTGAATTTGGCTGCAGATGAGAAAAAGGCGGAATATTGGTTGAAACGGATTGCCGAACGTAGTCCGGAAACGGCTCAGTCACTTAAGGAACCGCTTCCTGATTCTGACGAGGATGATAAAGACTGACCATTATGACTTTTGATGGTTATAGTGATGAAGCGGTTTCTTTGAAACTTGCGGAATTGGATCAAAAGAGTTTCTTGTCTTATACTCATGCGTTGGAGAGACTCCTTTCGGAGGCACAATCGCCTGCGGAACAGGATGTGCTTAAGGCATTGATTGACATCTGCCGCCTTTCATATGGACGTGAGGATGGACATCCGCCGTATGTTCCGATGTTTGTTCCGGCTGACGAGCAACCTGTTCTTAAAATAGACAAGGATAAATATGAGATTCTCTCGTCAGTAGTTGATAAAATATCTAATGCTAAGTTGCGTGCGCGGGTTGCCGATGTTCTCTGGTGCGCTGAACGTGATGGCGTTGCTCGTAATGATATCAAATTCGCGTTGGTGGCGTTGAATGCATACAAAGAACTTGAGGTAGACGAGAAACGGTGGTTTGCCGATGGTCAAGATGGGGATTGGCGGCGGGCGCTAAAACTTGGCAAGTCTATCGGCAAAGCTGGAGAAGCCATCTATTTGGATGTGGTTGCAAAATTGACAAAGGCCTATGATGATGCAACCGATTCTGGCGGTGTCGAGAATATGTTGAGACGGGCAATCCCTAGTCTGCTCGCTGAAAATGGTTTGAATAAGGTGATTCCTCCTGAGAAGATTGCGTATGGATTCAAGAAGCTGATTGATGAAGTGTTGGTTTCTAATCCGAAAGACTATTATTCGCTTCAGGTATATTCAAGATCTGAGGCGGATTGGTTCCGCATTGCCGGGGATTGCGATGCGGCTTGCGATGCACTTTGTGCGCTTGCTACGTTTTATATGGAGGAAGCCGAAGCCGAGTCTAAGGTTGACGACCCGATTTGGTTTCGAGTCGCCGATAGATATGGCATGGCGATTTCAACCTATGCTCAGATGTCGAAAGAGTATCGGAAGAATAAAGGGTTGGACAGATTGTGCGATCAAGCCAAAATAGAATATGAGGCGGCGGTCCGGAAGGGTGCCGACGGCATGACTGGTGTCAACACGGCGTCGGTTGACGTTACAATGATGAGTCGTCAGGCGAAAGAGTTTGTCGCCGGACAGGAGAAAGGTGAGGCGCTTCGCCGTTTAATACGGATGGTGGAAATTAGGCAGTCCGAAGTTGAATTGAACGCGGCGAAATTGTTGGCTTCGAGCATTACTGCCAAAATCATGCCGTCGAAGTCCGTTACGCCCGACGGAAGAGTGGTTGCTGTCGCTCCTGCTGACTCATGTGTTGATGATGCTGCGCACGAGAAACGATTGCAGATGGAGGTTGTACGGTATGCAGCGTTTGAGGTGCAGTTTCAATGTGGCGCAGTTCTTAAGCCTGCTTATGATGTGATTGTTGCTGAACACGGACTGACGCTGAAGGATTTTACGGAAATTGTCGAAGAATCGCCTTTGATCCCCAAGTTTCATAAGCGTATTTATGCCGAAGGGCTATATCTTGGATTTACTGGTGACTTTACGGCGGCGACTTATATTCTTGCGCCTGAAATTGAGAATTGCATACGCGCAGAACTCAAAGCTAGAGGCTTTATAACGACTTCTTATGAGAGCTCGCCCGGACTGCAGACGGAGGTTGGTTTGAGTACGTTGATCAAGAATCATAATGAGGGGATGGTCGTTGCGTTTTCAAAGGATTTCGTGTTTTTGCTTGATGCTATTTTTGCAAATCATTTTGGACCAAACATTCGGAATGAGGTTGCGCATGGTCTGAAGACGGATGTTGGTTTCAATGGTTATATGGACATGTTCGTCTGGTGGTTCGCATTGAGATTGTCTTATTTGCGTTTAAGTGTACACCAGCAAAACAGGACTCATGTTAAAAAGTGAATTGTCGGAATGAATTTCATATGAAAAAGAATGTTATGAATAATTCTTTAACAATCGAACATTCAGGCCATCCGAACAATTTTCTTGTTGTCCTGCGGGTGCTGATGGCGGCGGATTACTGGATGGCGGCGGTGGTTTGACGGCGGAGAAAATGGTAAAATATACGTCAAAGGTATGAAGGAATTGCGGCAGAGTTGGGAACATTTTTTGTCTATGAGGTTAGTGTGAAAGCCGGGAGGAATGTATGAAAAACATGATTACAAATTTTAATATAAATGGGTTTAGGTCTTTGAACAGTTTGTCGCTTAAGGACCTTGGCCGATTGAACGTCATTGTTGGTCGTAATGGGTGTGGCAAAACTTCTCTCCTCGAGGCGCTGTATCTGTTCTTTTCAGATGCGCGATTGGAATCCGTCGTTGGAGTCGCAGAGAGGAGGGGGGAGTTTGATAAGACTGATAATGCCGGCGAATGGGCGCCTTCGATTCGGCATTTCTTTACTGGGCATACCATTTCGGACGGATCGGGCGAAATAGTTCTGTCCGGCGGTGAGTTTAAAATGACGGTGTCTATCGGGGTTGAGAATATGCCGATGAAAAATGATTACCGCATTATTGCGCCTACTACGATGTGTCGCATTTTAAGTGGAGAAGGTGATTCGGGTTCGCGTGGAATTTTTTCATTCCCCGTTTGTAAGGGTGGGGCGATTGATGTTTCAAGATCTGGTGACGGTGGCTATAACAAGCCGCTTTCGCCGGAGGATATACCAGTCGTGTTTGTGTCTCCTGATGGCATTGACCCCAAGGCACTGTTGAAGATGCGTGACGAGATTGTGGCGCGAGGTTCAGAATCGGAACTTGTCAAGATTCTTCAGCTGCTGGATGCTCGGGTGGAATCGGTTGGATTCCTGTCGGCACACGAGAAGGATTACAAGTCTCTGTCCAATGGGACTCTTGTTGGATTGTCTGGTGTATCCGGGCGAGTACCCGTGAAGACATTGGGCGATGGCATGCGTCGGCTTCTGACCATTGCGATGGGAATGGCTAGTTGCAGCGGCGGAGTGTTGATCTTGGACGAAGTTGACACAGGACTTCATTATTCGGCAATGGAATCGCTTTGGAAATTCATTTTGACTGCCGCGGAACGCAATGATGTTACAGTGTTTGCATCGACGCATAGTTTGGATTGCCTACGTGGGCTTGCGGTTGTCGGCGAGAATTCTAAGGATGTTCGTCTTTATGCTTTTTCGGCTTCGGGGAAAAAGGTTGTGTCGTATACTGGTCGAGAGATGGCGAGTGCCGTTAACAATGAAATCGAGGTGCGGGCATGAGTGCTAATCCTCGGTTGCCTCGTCTTTATGTTGAGGGGGAGAATGACAGGCGCGTCATTTTGGCGCTTTTGTCAAGGTTCGGAATTGAACTTGATAAGAGTACGGGGCCTGTAGTCATAGAATCTAAGGGATCGTGTTCTGAGCTCCTGGCTGCCTTCGCTGGCGCATGTAAGTCCGCACAAAGCTTTGAGAGCCCGGTTGGGTTTGTTCTAGATTGTGATAGGGCGGAGGATAATCGCAAACAACAATTGATCGATCGCTTTCGTGAAATCGGTTGCGAGCTCGCTGCAGATGAGTTCACAGAGCAAGGTATTGTCAAGGAGGTCGAAGGAGTCAATGTTGGGGTGTGGATGATGCCAGATCCATCGGCGACTTGTGGCAAGCTTGAGAGCTTCTTGCGGACGATGATTCCTTCTGATGATCCCATATTACCGATGTCAAGTGATTTTGTGGCAAGGGTCGCCGCGGATATTTCGGAGCGTTCGCGCTTTCGTGATGTTGACCGAGAGAAGGCTGAGATCAGCTCGTGGCTTGCAGTCCAGAAGAATCCGGGAGCATCGTACGGAGTGGCAATCACTTCTCGCGCGCTATCAGTCGCTTCGCCGTCGGCTGTCAGGTTTTGCTCCTGGTTTCGTCGTTTGTATGGTGTCTCAGATGATCTCATCGTATGATTAAATCGGCGGAGGATTGTTTGCTGGCAGGAAACTGAACGGCGGTGAAAATGGTAAAATATACTGCAGGGGAATGAATGCAGCGCAACAGAGTTATGAACATTTTCGCTGTGGGATCTGACCGCACGGAGCCCAATGGTAATCTGAATATCATTTAGGAGACTAGTTTGCCGTGAAGAGATTTTGGGGCTATCTAAATAATGCTTTTACTGGGGCTGCTGCGACTGTCGTGGTTTTCCTGCTTCAGTTTTGTTGGTGGATGACGACTCCTAACCATCAGGTGTCGATCTGGACATTGTATGGCGTTGTAGTTCTGTCTTTTCTTGTGATAGCGTTCGGTTATGCAGCGGCTAGATATTTTATTCATTGTGGTATGACTGAGGATAGGATAAAGGTATTCCAATGTGAGGTGGTGGCCGAGCGCGTGATTATCATTGCCCAGAGTTCGCCGGCGCTTTCCTATGGCATGATGGTGTCTGTTTATAAACGTGATCCTGGCTCGGGCGTTGAGTTGCGGTTGGCGACAGCTTATGTAGAAAACACGCCACAGGCAGAAACGGTTCAGCTTGCCGGGCTGGATTACGATCCGTCGTTTAAGACATCTGTTGCGAAGCGCAAGATAACACCTGGCGAGTTGTTTATTGTGCCTAGGGTTGATCGCGAATGTTGGAATGCCTAAATCAGGAGGTGAAATGATGGTTGTACCGAATGGCGTGGTTGCACAAGTGCTGGACAACGATCGAAAGGTCGTGATAAACAGAGGATTCAATCATGGTGTGCAAAAAGGCATGAAGGTTCTTGTTTATCGACTGGGTGATGAGATAATTGATCCTGAGACACGAAAGAGCCTGGGTCGCTTGGAGATTATTTGTGGCGAAGGTGTTGTTGAGCATGTTCAAGCGTCAATGGCTACGGTTGTGTCGGTAGAACGCAAAGTGCGCCATAAGAGGACAATCACCATGCAAGATGGCCCGTTCGCCGTGCTGCAAGGGGCCAAGAAAGAAGTGGACGAACCCGAGGAACAAGACTTGCCCTTTAGGGATGTAAAGTGTGGATGTTTGGTCAAGTTTCTGTAGCTATGAAAGGTGTACGTGCGATGAAGGATGATGGTGCGGTAAAGGCTTGGGGTTTTTTATGCCCACTTTTAGGACTTGTTGGGATTATAGCCCTTTATGTTGTGTATTGGATTGTAATTCCCCGATACATGGGAGATTCAGTGAAGATTCGCGACGGCGCTTCTGATAAAATCGTTGCTACAGAATCCTCAGATGATTATAATTATCCTTGGGGAAGAAGCGGTGTTTTTGGCGATTCGTTTGGCGCGTTAACATGTTTGTTTTCAGCATTGTCATTTTGGGGTGTTCTTTGCTCTCTTTTTTATCAACGAAAACAAGCGGAGGAATCAGAGGACGCTATCGCTAAGCGGCAGCTTCCATTGATTTTGGTGAAGCCGAAATCTGGAAAGTTGGTTTTGGTCTATAACTCAAAAAGAGCATATCCGACAGTATCAATCCGTCTCAATGTTGAAGAGGAAAACCCGAGTGAGAATGTTGCACTGGGGCTCGTTTATTTAATGACCGCTCTTATTCCTAGCGATCCTACATTTAAACTCGTTGGAGGCATTGATACAAGTGACTTCTTTCGGTGTAAAGATAAGTTTAATCGAACTGAAGAGCTCAATGTAACGGAACGGAATCAAGCGGTTTGTTTCATAAGAAGTCTTCTTGCGTACAATCAATGTGATCGGCCACAAATTTTGCTTGATAGAGGGTATACATGTTTTCTTCGTGCATATGGCCTTTTGTCTCAAAAATATCGAGTTCAGCTCGATCGATATGATGAATCGGCGGATAAATTGCGAGAGATACTCAATAAGCTTGAGACGAATGAGAAAATTGACATGTTAGATTTAGTCCGCCTTTTCGGCGACGATAAGTCGTTGCCTTTGAAAATTTCACCATTGCATGAACATATGATTCGCCGCTGTTGTACCAAAGATGAATATGATGAGTTTGTTAGGAAATCATCGTAATCACGACTAAGGCAATGTTGGCATGGAAGAGTATGAACGCAGCGCGGCAGATCTCGCGGCGGTTTGCCCGGACAATGGGAACGCGGACACGCTCCGCGACGGATTACTCTATCACCGCTACTATGTCAGTGGTGCCTGACCCTCTTAAAGCCACTTCGACTTCCGACTACGACTCTCTCGTCATCGGAGGACGCCTCGGCGGCTACAAGTACTACGACATGGATCAGACGATTGCTGCGGCGCTGGAGATGCCGATAGAAGCTAATTCAGAACGCTGAATGAATAAAATGCTACAATTATTGGTGTTCGGCAACAACTGATTTTGGTTATAATCTGGTGATATAAAGCAAAAGAGTTTATTTGATATGTCAATTAACGCGACAATTTCGGCAGATATTATAAAAAGCACCTCGTTGTCGAGCGAAGAAATTCAGCGCTTGCAAGACTACTTGCGGCGGTTTATTGATGAAGTTGAGCATACGATTCCTGGAACATGGGGACGGTTGACTCGTGGAGATAACATTGAAATTGTATTGCCAAATCGGAAACAGGCAATGCAGGTTGCGGTTATGTTGAAATGTTGTGTTAAGGCATTTACGGCGCATGCACCAAAAGTGTGTTCCGCCAAGTCACCGTATATTCGTTTTTTGCGCTATGGCGTTCGGATCGCCATTGGGATCGGGTCTTTGCGGTTGAACGATGCTGAACGAGGATTGATTGATGGTCGGGCGATTTACAATTCCGGACGAGCATTGGACGGAATGTCGTCGCGTATTCGTTCAAATATTGTCATTGCCGGGATGGGATCGTCGGGTCGGGGATGTATTGCGCAGGCGCTGCTGACATTGGTGGATGTCTTGCTGACGCATGCCACGGCCAAGCAGTGCGAAGTCCTCTTGATGCGGCTTAAGGGCTTGTCAGAGAAGGAGATTGCAACGCGGTTGTCCGTCACTCAAGTGGCGGTAAATTCTCATCTGAGAAGAGTCGGATGGTATGCAATTGAAAATGCCATTCAGGCATTTGAGGAGGTTGTCAAATGAGTGCCCTTTTTGCCAATTTGCTACTTGCGCATTTCCTGGCAGATTTTCCGCTCCAGTGGGACAGGATGGTCGCGGATAAGCGACAGAGGATATTGCGAGGATATGGGCTGTATGTGCATGGCTTGATTGTTGCTGCCATCTCGTGGCTGGCGATTGGGTATTGGAGCTATTGGTGGCTGGCGGCATTGGTTGCAGTTTCCCATTTCTTGCTTGATTATGGGAAAGTGAAGTTTACGGCAAATGGCCCCGTGTCGTTCATGGTGGACCAAGTGTTACATGTTGTTTTGCTTGTCGTTTTCTCAAAGTTCTTCCTTGCATCTCATGCGTGGTCGCAGTGGGCGTGTATTCCGTCGGCCTGGACTTTGCTGGCACCCTCGCTCGCCTGCGCTTATCTTTTCTGCCTTTCCCCTGCCAATTATCTTGTCCGAGAGGTCATTACCTACTGCAAGGTCAAGGATGATGTTAATCGGAAGGGTGCTGCTGTGTGTCCCGAGGACGTGAGGAGAAGCGGGATGTTAATTGGCTCATTGGAACGCATCCTCATCCTGAGCTTTGTCCTCATGGGCAGTCTTGAAGCTGCTGGATTGACGATTGCCGCCAAGTCACTTTTGCGGTTCAATGACGATGATGGGCCGCGAACGGAATATGTCTTGGCAGGAACGCTCTTGAGTCTCTTGATCGCCCTCGGATGTGCAACGGCCCTCTATTGCTTTGTGCTGGATGTGGATGTCATCGGTATCATTAAGGCAGGGGTGACGAATGTCAGAAGCTAGCATATACGGCAAAGGGATGAACGCAGAGTGGAAGATATTGCGGCGGTTTGTCCGGACAACGGGGGCGCGAACATGTTTTGCTTCGTCAGACTGTATTGTTGAACTGTATCGTTCGGGCCTGACCCTCTGAAAACCCGAAGTACAACAAAGACGTGAAAGAGTTTGATCTATTTGCGATAAGCGATCACGAATTTGAGGAGTTGTGTTGCGATATCCTTGCAACGATTTACTCCACGCCTGCAAGCTATGGTAAGCCGGGTCGTGATTCCGGTGTTGATGGGGCATTGAGAATAGATGGTTGTCGGGTTGTTCTGCAGGCGAAGCAATATGCTGAAAATGCGTATTCTGGTTTGTTTGGCACCCTGAAGCATACGGAGATTGCAAAGGCTAAAAAGCTTAAAGGGGTTGATAGGTATGTCCTCATGACCTCGTGTGAGTTGAGTGAAAACAATTGCCGTGCGATAGTAGACCTTTATGATGGAGTCATCAAGGGTTGTGAGGATATTTGGAGCGGGGAACGTATACGAGCCGAGTTAAGTAAACCACAATGTGAATGGATTGTGCGTCGTCATCCTAATTTGTGGCTCGGTGGCATAAGAGCTATCGAGGAATATTTGGGAGACGGTCTTGCATCCAAATCAGAAGATGTCCTGAATGCGATTCAAGAGGATCTGGCTCATACAATAACTATTCAGGCATTCGAAAAGGCAAAGGAACTACTTGAGAAGAACAGGGTTATCATCATCACGGGGCAGGCCGGAACTGGTAAGACAACGATTGCCAAACAATTATTAGCAGATTCTGTTTTTACCGACAAATATCTTCTTGTGGCGTCTGGACTTGATTTTGGGGTTTGTGAACGCGAGCTTGCGCATCATCCAGGACGAAAGACTTTGTTTTATATTGATGATTTCCTTGGATCTGTGTGCCTTGAGGCCCTTGCTGAAAATCGTGATTCTCGAATCATAGCACTGATACGGCGAATTGAGAAGCGCCCAGAGTGCCGATTGATTTTGACAAGCAGGACGAATATCATCAGTGAGGCGAAATATCGATACTGGCGTTCGTCGGGGGACAGGGTGGAGCGATTGATGTTTGAGTTGAAGGATTCGAGTATTGGACGTGTTGACAAGGCAAAGATTTTGTATAATCAAATTTTCTATGGTGATGTCGGAAATTCGGACAAGGAATGCGTATTTAAGGATAGGAATTACTTCAGAATAATTGACCATCGTAATTTTAATCCGCGTATTATTTCGTATTGTTTCAATGCAAGTCGAGCCTATAACTTGGTGAGAACAAAAGGAAAGTCCGGATTGGAGCGAATTCTGTGGATGCTCGATAATCCAAGCGAGATATGGCGTGATTGTATGGAGGAGTTGAATGCCTATGAGTTGCGTCTTGTTATGATGGTGTTTCTGGCTTCGGGAGAGGCGACGCGTTCCAAGTTGGAGTCGGCATCGCAACGTATGTTAAGTTTACCAGAGTATGCGCAGTTCAGAATCCCAGCGCTTGAAGAAGTCCTGCAGAAGCTTTGCATGTCGGTATTGACGACGACAATAACGAAGTTATGGACGACCAGTGAAGTCAAGTATTTGTTGTTTAACCCGTCAGTTGGGGATTATCTAGTGGAGAATTATGCGAACGACGAGCACTTCCTTGCGGACTTGGTGTTGCAGTACCAGGATGTGCGCTTGACATATGACTGGTTGTACCAAAGTCCTTATTTTACGCCACGGACGGCATATGACAATGTCCGGCAAAAAGTTTCAGCCGTTATTCTCAACAGGTTTATGGCTGGCATGGGAAGTTATGATCCTGTTTTTGTGTTGAAAGTGTTCAACAAGATTGTGATGGACGCTTATTCTCCGCAGTTTTCTGTTGTTGACTTGGGTAAGGCGATAGCTGCGTCTAGTTTGATTTTTAAAATTGTTGGCAATGATGAAGATGTTGCTTTCTTTCTGAAGTGGGCAAAAGACAATGACCTTGGTTTGATAGATGATGCTCGGATTACAAAGGAGTTTCTTGACGGACATGCAAAAGGGATTGATCAATGTCGGCCGCTGGCAATGCTGAATCCAATATATGCGTATCGAAATTACGCTCGTCCTGAGGGGTATTATGAAAGAATTGTCAAAGGTTCGTCAGATTTTGCTGATGACATTGCCCAGTCTCATGATTGGGACGAAGATGATACGGAAGAACATATCACGGAAGTGGTGATACAGGAGTTTGTAGATTTTCTTGAAGAATGTGAAATATCTGACGAGGAGATTGATTCGGCTGATTGCTGCTGTTATTTCAATGGGGCGAATTATGTTTATGAGAGATGTGTGTCCGCAGAGGACGAACACGAAGATTATCTTGCCGGAGGGGAGAAAGACGAAGAGGACCGCGAGATAACCCGTATTTTTTCGAATCTACCAGGAAATTTGTAGTGACGCAGAATCGGAGAATTGTGCTGAACATCGACGCCACATACGGGAGGAGCTTGTATGCGCTGGTGATCGGCTTGTTCTGCGGGCGGTGGACGCTGACGGCGCTGGGCGTGGGCGAAATAGATTTGGCTCCAAGAGTTGATGGTTGTAGTTTTGTTTTTCTATGGTGGAAAGCGAGCTGATCGAGAAATTGGCGGAATGCGCTTCGCAGGGGCGACTTGCGCTCTTTCTGGGCACTGGCTTTTCTAAGGCGGTGTTAGGATATCTCCCACTTGTCCCCGGACATTTTGTTGACAGTCTTGCGGCAAGGGTTCCCTCGTGGATTGAGTTGTTGTCCATGTGCCGAGAAGAGTTGAAACTTTCTTCAAAGGCATATAATAAAGAGTTGGCGATTGACTGTCCTGCAGAAGCCAGCGAGATAGTAGCTGAATTATCGAAGACAATCGGGCGAGAGGATGCCGAGAGGGAGTTTAAGACTACCATTGCCAAGATCGTGGATTTTTATCCTAATTCGGAGCAAGTGTGTGCGTATCAGGGGCTGCTTAAAAAAATTAGGCCGGCAGTAATATTGACTACAAATTACGACAACGTAATTGAGACGGTTCTTCACAACGAATACTATACCTTTGGCGCGAAAGATGTTGTTTACGGTTTGCCGCAGGGGATGACCGCTATTTATCATCTTCATGGCGAATGCGGAAATCCGCAGGAGTTGGTTATTACAAGAGAGGATTACGTAGCGGCATTAAGTCCAACCTCGTACCGTCAGAAGAAGTTGGCTTGCATCATGCGGGAGTATGCAATCCTTTATGTCGGTTATAGTAAGTGCGACATTAACGTTCTTTCGGCAATGGACGCTTCTGCCAATACATTCCTGGATTTGCAGGATAGAGAACGCAATGTTCAGGTTCAGTTGGTTTATGATTCAAATGCAGTGGAGGGCGTTTTTGAAGAGAAAGAGTTGAACAGATATTCCATTCATTGCAATGACACGTTTGCTTTTCTTCAGCGTTTGGCAGATCGGTGTGAAAAGGTATTTGATGAACGGAGTAATCGCATAGTCACCAGGAGAGAACAGTATGACAAATTGCTGAATCTGTCTGTGGATGAGTCGGTTAAGGTCGTTAGGGACCGGCGCGAAGGCGTGGCCAATGTCATTAAAGGATTGGCGGAAGAGATCGCAAGCGGGGGTATTGATTCGTGTTCGTCCAAGAGTATGTTGATTGTGCTGGTCCAGAAGTTATTCGATGCTTCTCGTGGCGAGAGTTATAAGGCATGCAATTTCGGCGCGTATGATGACTGCTTGTTTATTCTGATTGAATTGCTGGTTAACATGGATGCATTGGGGACGCAGTCGTTCTTTTTCGATTTCGCCGTGAACAAGCTTGAGGATATTGCTCGCTATATTGGTACGGGACGCGGACAGAGTTGGGTGGCGGAAGATTCGCTGAAAAAGGCTTGGCCGAGGATCTCCATCGATGTGATTGCGAAAATTTCGGATCGTGCAACTCGTTACAATCTGTATG
>JAZRYS010000198.1:0-32737 GCA_045600865.1 Candidatus Aphodosoma sp. | reverse complement strand
CATTGTGGCTGACTTACACGGGAACGCTGATTAATTCCGGAAAAGACACTACTCTGAGCTACGAATACCACACGTATGATGACGGCAATGGCGGTCAAGTGCCTTTCGCTAATGTTGGTGTCAACCTTATCACCAACAGTTACGCTGCACCATTACTTATTTCTAAATTAAATTATTCTAATGTCGATTGTGACAAGGGAGTAGTTCTATACAATGCGGGTTCTCATGCTCAATGGGCGAAAGGCGGTAATGCGGGCAACCAACGTGGACTAGAAGGTCAATTCTCTACCATACCTCTGAATACAGGAGAACCTGCCACTGGCATTACCACTATTCCAGCAGGTCAGTCGTTCTTCGTGCAGGCTACTGCTACTAATGCAACCCTCACATTGCCGTATTCCACAGCAATAAGCATCTCGCCAAGCACGAGGATGTATCTGCCTGGAAAGGAGATAGAGCCTGAGTACAACATATTGAAGATACGTGTGACAGCAAAATCAGACAGCGCACAAGATTATGTCGCCCTGCTTGAATGCGAGACCTGTACCCGCCAGTATGACAACGGATATGACGGAAAGAAAAGGTTTGGCGACAGCGGTCTGCCTCAGATTTACGCCTACAACAAGTTCGGCAATACTGCCGTAAATGCCGATTCGACACTGAACAAGCAGTATGTCGGCTTTATGGCTGGAAGTGACGACGAGACCTACACCATCTCGTTCGAGACTGACAGGCTGTTTGGCTATCACTCGCTTTTCCTCACCGACCGCAAGCTGAACGAGACGGTTGACATCCTGGCTGGCGAGACCTATCAGTTCAAGGGCTATACCGTTGGCGAGAACATGAGGTTCCAGATTAACGGCATAACCGAGCAGGAGTGGAATAATTATGACGATAACGATGACGATGACGATGACGACGGCAGCATTTGCGACCTGAGGGTTGTAGGCAACACATTATATGTCCAGGGCTTCACCACAGAGCATTATCCTGCAGCAACTATCGAGCTCTTCGACATGACTGGCAACTCTGTATGGTCAACGCCTCTGACCTCTGAACGAATATATGACCTGCCTCAGCTGCCACAAGGAATATATACCATACGGTTAGGCGACTGCCACGTGAAATACGTAACGAAATAATTGTCAGCCCACACGGCAAATTCTCTATCACACGGTTTACCAGAACCCTCAATCAGAGAATGAGCCAAGTGGGCTTTTTGTTGTGTTTTACAAATTTAGTTCTAGAGTTTCCACATCCAGCCGAAGGTGACTTCGATGTTCTGGTTGCCGGAAATGTAGAGTGGCTTGCGGTCGTTGCTGAAGACGTTGCCCATGCCGAAGGAGTAGCGTCCTCCGATGGTGTAGATGCCGGCACGGGTGTTGAGCTCGAAGCCTATGCCGCCCGTGAGACCATAATCAAAGCGGTGTGCTACAGGGTATTCGGCCATGGCACCTCCGTAGTCTTTAATCATATAAGATATTTCAGGACCGAGGTTGAAGTAGAAGCGGAACATCCGTTTGCCAAAGGTGAAATGGGCGAGCAGCGGCAGTTCGATGTAATCGAACTGCCTGCGCTGGTTGCCTTCGGCTATCTGAAAGCCCCGCTGCTGGTAGTTCAGTTCTACCCAGAGGCCGAAATATTTTTCGAGTATCATGCGGTACTGCAATCCTGCCGAAACCCCTATAGGCATTGAGCCTAACGAGACTGACGGATTGAAGCGCATGAAGGAGAGCGTGATGCCTCCCTTGACGCCAAGGGCGTGCTCAGGACATACAAGCGATTGCCCATGGCAAAGACCCGAGAGAGAGAGGCTTAGCAATATGACAAGGATGATACGTTTCAATTTCCTAACTTGTAAATGTTTGTGTTGAGCCAGCGGCCATCAATCATCTCGAAATCAAATTCGCTCTGCATGAAGAGTTTCTTGCCGAGAGCAAACATGGTGATGTCGTAACCGAGAAGGTCGTAACGTATGCTGGCATCTACGGCTTGCATCTTGTACAATTGGCGGTAGAGTGTGTCGTAGGTTTCATCGCTGCGGTCGTAGAAGAGTGAGCCATAAATTATCTTGTCGTAGCTCTGCAATGTGGTGTGTCCCCATTTGCCAAAGCCCCATACAGTGACGTTCCAGAGGTGCGCATCTGCCACCTTCTCGATTATAGGGCGAACTTCCGTGCCGTTGCTGTTGGCAAGCAGGAGGACTGTCGCTGAACGTGCCTCGGCCCTCAGAATTGAGTCGATGTTGTATGGATTGACTTCTATGTCGGTGAAAGTTATGTTCTTCTGGCGCATAATCTTCTCGATGGTGTTGGCGTAGGCGTTGCCTCGTTCGTCGTTGCCGCAACGGCCTATGATATAATGCGTCTGTCCTTTCTGTTCCTGGAGCTCGAAATTGAACGAGCGTTCCCACCACCATTCCTGGGCTGGGTTGAACTGATAGAGGTTTGCGAAATGGAGTGAACGGTCTATTTTAGAAGAGAATGGAACGATTACTTTCTTGTTGTTGGCCTTGCACCATGTGAGCACTGGTTCAAGTTCGGACGAGAAGCCTGGACCTATCACCACCTTGCACTGCTTGAGTTCGTCAAGCCGCAGGATGGAGTCGAGAACGGCACGCTCGCCACGTGTGTCCCAGCACCAGACTTCGACATCGTTCGAGATGCGTTTCTCGTTTTTGAGACGTTCGAGTGCAATGAGCGAACCGCGGTAGAACTCGATGAACATACGCTGGACACCTTTGCTGCCGGTCAGAGGAAGGATATATGCTATCTTGAAGGAGTTTGGATTGACTGTCGCTGCAGCATCTCCTGACTGAGGATTCCCGGCAGGAGCGGGCTCCTCTTTCTTGACCGCTGGTGTTGCAGACTCCTGTGCGGCAGGCAGTGCAACCTCTTTGCGCAAACGCAACTGCATACCGGCCTTCAGACCTGTGATTTCAATGCCTGGGTTGAGGTCTATGATGTCATGGATGGCTATGCTGTACTGTTTTGAGATGGAGTAAAGTGTCTCGCGTGCCTTGACGGTGATAATATCCGGAATGTCATGATGGGTCTCTTGCTTTTGACGCACCTCGGCTGGGGCAGGAAGCAGTTCCTTCTCGTAGGAAATCACCAGTGTGTCGCCTGGGTGAATAAGGCCATTGCGTATCTGAACGTTGTTGCGCAACAGCGAGTCGAGGGTGATGTTGTATCTCTTTGCAATGATGTATGGCGTCTCGCCATTCTCGACCACATGGATGGTCTGAGGATTCTTGCGTCTCTCGCGTGCTGTCTTGATAGGTATGTAGAGTTTGTCGCCTTCGCGGATGTTCTCTTTCAGGCCTGGGTTGGCCTCGAAGAGTGCAGCCTGAGTCACTCCGAACTTCTTGCCGATGGCATAGAGTCCGTCGCCTTTCTGAATGCGGTACTCGTAGTACTGCCTTCCATTCCTTTCGACTACAGGATAGTCAAACTGAGCCATCAGCGTGATGGCTGTCAGTGCAAGGACAATCGTCAATAAAAACCTTTTCATTGTGTATGAGTTTTTTCTGTTTATTCAATCGCAGAGAGGGTAGAGGTCTCCCCGTGGGTTTATCACCATGACGGGCATTTGTGACTTGATGATTATCTTGCGCTCTTTTGGACCGAACAGTATGTCGTCCAGACCATAGTCGCGCGATGCGCCAATGATGACCATGTCGTCGCCAAAAGAGAGCGACTCGAGCTCAACGCCGTCGCTGTCGTGGCGGCAGGGCTTGATTTCTGGCCTGATGCCCTGTTTTTCGAGCAACACCTTTATGGCATCTATGTTCCGACGGGCACTGCTGCCATAGTCGTTGGGCTGATAGATGGTGACGCGGCTGCCGAAGTTGCGTGCAAAAGAACCGCAGTATGGGGCTTTCTCCTTCTCTTCCTCAAAACGCTTCACCGGCACGCCTATGTTGCCGAAACGGGCACTGCCGCTCTTGACAAAGACGTAAGGGACTCGCAGCGAGCGGGTAAGGTCGAGACAATGCTGTATCTCCCTGCGGTCTGGCTTTGCATCGATGCCTATTACCACAATGGCAACGTCATGGCTCTCGACAAGTTCTTCTATCGTGTCAAGGTCGCCCTCCTCGATGGAAAACTCCATGCGAGAAGCCACTGCCTCAGCCCACTGGCGGGCAAGGTCACTCCTCTTGTTCTGTATTATCACTATTGGTCGCATCTTCCATTCTCTTTTTGCGTTTCTCGGCCTTCTCCTTCTCGCGTATCTCGCGCTTCTGAACTTCAAGTTCCTGTTTCGTAAGACGTTTAGGACGGTTGAAGATGTCTTCCTTGTCCTTTGGCCGTATTTCAATCTGCCATGTGAAGTTCGGAAGTTTCAGCATACCTTCGCTTACCTGGTTCATAGGATACATGTTGGCCTGTGGGGAAGGAAAGACCTTGACTTTCCATACACTTCCGTTGCGGAAGAAGGCATGTATGTAACTGCTCATCATCTTGTTGAGACCAATGAGTGTGCCGTCGTCTTCTTTAGGGAACATTATTGACTCTGCGTTGCCTATGACCTCCATGTGTTCCAAGTCTCCGTCATAGACAAAACATACGATATCCTTGCCGGAAATCTGGTCGTAATGGATGGTGTCTTCCTGCTGAACTATTATGGCATTACCCTTGACGTGCATACGGTCTATTGAACCGTCTTTGGGGTATATCCTTATGGTGTCGCCGGTTATCTGCATCGAGTCTTGCCATAGGATTGGCAGTTGCATCAGGTGGGTCACGGAGTCAACCGTGCTGAAGATTATTGAATCACTGACTGCCTGATAATCTTTGCTGAACATTCGTCCGTTGTGGTATGCCAGTGCAACTTTGTCGGAGTCGTTGATGGCAAAGGAGTAGAGGGTGTCGGCATGTGCAAAGAGCGAGTCCTCGCGCGAATAGTCGATGATGCGGGCAGAATCCGTTGCAAGCATGATTTCCCCTTTCTCCTGATAGAAACCGTAATTGCCCTGCAGTATCATCTTGTTTGTTGTGTCGTTCATCTCCATGCGTGTGAACATCTTGCCGTACCCTTGCTTGTTGTCGTAGAAGATTGTGTCACCTGAGATGAAGTTGTGCTTGTCGTGGATGATGAGGGAGTGTTTCAGCAGTTCAGCTTGGTCGGCATTTGTGTCGTACCAACCGAAGGAACTATATATCACGGTAAGCACGGAGTCTGGGTCGTCGTGCGCCTGATGATAAATCTCGGTAGGGCCGACAATGCCTGCCACCTTGTTGTCTGTATTGTATGTCAGAGTGTCGCCAAGTATGCGTGTGTCTTCGTTCGTGCCTACAACATCGTATTTGAATTCAGCCAGTTTGGTGTCGGAATGATAATATCCATGACGTGAGACGAGGGTGTTGCGTTCGTCTTTCAATATGCCACCGCAGGTATAGTAACCAATGCTGGACTCTCGTTCGTATGTGAGGGTGTCTGTTTCAAGTGTGACCTTGCGGTTGCGCATCTTGACGTCGTCGTGCAGGTAGGCTGTCTTTGTGTCTCCGTTATATATAAGGTGTCCTGCAGTTATCGTCAGCGTGTCTGCCTGTTTCATCCTGACGTGCCCAAAGGCCTCGAAAGAGTTGGTCAACTGGTTGAGATATGCCGAGTCGCACCAGAGAAGGGCATCTTCGTGACGTAGCAGTACATTACCCTCGAGAATCTGAACGTCTGGCAATATCGATTCATCGAATCTGACAAGGTTGCTTCGTTCCAGATAGATGAGTGTGCGTTCCTTGTCGATGAGCATGGATGTGTCATTCTCGATATCTACAGGTGTTGCCAGTGAGTCGGGACGATGTCCTGTACGCTTGGATGACCACGGCTGTCTTCTGCGGGTGTCCAACCCTGACCTGAATCCAGGTTTATGAAAGCGTGGGTCGTGCCGCCTCAATATGTTGCGCGCGTCTTGTGAGGTGAGTTCATCTGGTGCTGAGGTGTTTTTCCCTTTTCCCTGCTGGGCACGGAGAGAACCGCAGGTGGCGGAAAACGCCATCAGGAAAAACAGGAACAATATGCACCTCTTGAAACTCATTTTTTCCACTCATTATAGTGATATTCGCAGTTTCGCCATTCCTCTGAAATCCAGATGTATGTGTCTTTGATCTTGTTTTTCAGCCACGTTTCGATGGTTTTTTGCTTTTTCTCGTCCTCGCACATTTTCTTTATCATCTGGAAATCGTCAGTCAGGTTGGCCTGATGGTTTGTGGTCTTGTTTTTAAGTCTTACTATGACAAAGACTTCGTGGTTCAGTTTCTCAGACATCATGGAAAATGCTTCAGAAATCTCGCCGACCTTCATGTTCTGGATATGTCTTGCAATTTCGGTGGGAAGTTCCTGCAGCTCGAATTTTGAACCACCAGTGTTTGGATTGGTCATCAGTCCTCCATTCATGCGTGTATCTTTGTCGGACGAGGAGAGTGCAGCCGCAACCTCGAAAGGAATCTTGCCTATGCGGATATCTCCTGCGAGACTGTCAAGAGTTTGAATTGCAGCCATTTTGACCTCGGTGGTGGCTCTTGGACGAAGCAATATGTGGCGGCAGTTGATACGGTCGTCACGACGTTCAATCAATTGTATGATGTGATATCCAAATTCCGTTTCGACTACACGACTTATCTTGCCGGGCTCGGAAAGGGCAAATGCAGCATCCGCAAATTCCTTGACCAATGCACCACGGCCGAGAAATCCCAATTCTCCTCCTCGTTTGGCAGTCTCTATATCGTCAGAATAAAGGCGCGCCAGCATTGAAAAGTCTGCTTTGCCAGAGTTGACGCGCTCTGCAAACTCGCGAAGGCGGTTTTTGGTCTCTTCGATTGCCTCTTTTGGAATAGGAGGCTCGATAGCTATTATCTGCACCTCGACTTGTCCCGGAATTGTTGGTATGGAGTCTTCGGGTATGTCGTTGTAATAGCGTTTCACTTCAGAAGGTGTTACTTGAATGTCTTCTGTCAGGCTGGCCTGTACCTGCTGAATCAGCGATTGGTTGGAGAAAGCCTGACGCATCTCGTCTTTTATCTCGCTGACGGATTTCGAAAAATATTCTTCCAGTTTCTCCTTGCTTCCAATTTCGCGTAGATAGAAGGCAAGTTGCGCATTGACCTGCATTTCCACCTGACTATCGTTGACAGTGATACTATCTATCTTGGCTTGGTGAATGAAGAGTTTCTGTATCGCAATCTGCTCTGGAATGATGCAGTATGGCTCGCCAGGAATCTTGGTGTTCTCGTATAGAGCACGGATGCGCTCCTGCTCGACATCGCTTCGCAGGATGGATTCATCTCCGACCACCCAAACGACTCCGTCAATCAAATCCCGGTCACGGCTCTGGGCTGAACAGACGAAGGCAATGAAAGCAAAAAGGAATAATATCGTGAAACGTTTCATAGTCAACGTCTGATTATTTCAATTTCATGTTTGTTGCGTAACTCTTTCACCCATTCTTCCATCAGATGATTCTGATAATCGGTCGTGATGGCACCACGTACATCGGTGTATGCCGTTGGCTTCTTGATTTTCTTTCCGATTACAAAAGTCACCTTGAATTGCTTGTGGGCTTTTTTGTCTTTAGTATTCTCGCTCTCGAATATCTCTCGGTCAACTACGGCATTGCCTCCTTTTTTCCATATTCCTGAGACAGCCAGTGCAACATTGGCAGAGTCTGCATTTACAAGATGGTTGATGTAGTCCAGTGCCTTGTCGTATTTCATTCTCTTCGTAGCTTTCTTGATGGCATTCATCGTAGAGACACTGTCGCAATATACGACAAGCCCTTTGAAATGAGGCTCGGAGAACGCATATTTCTTGTGGTTTTTTGCAAAATATGCCTCAATGCCGGCTGTATCCTTGATGGCTCGTTCCCAAACCTCGCGGGTTGAGATGTCGTAGAGCAATATGCCATCATGATATTCGCGGACGAGGTTGCGGAATTCCGGATATTTGCTCTCAAGAACCATATTCTCGTTGTCTGTCACGAGCATCTCGATGAAATGGTCGAACCATTTACTGTATTCGTGGTCGGACACTTTGGTGACAGCAAAGGCTGAACAGAATTTCGCAAAATCGAGAGCCGTATAGTTAACAGTATCATATGATACTACAATACCTTTTATTTCAGAGGCTTTGGTGACGAAAATGGAATCTGCAGGATTGATATTGTTCATTAGTTCCATGACTTTATGAACTGTAGGAGTGTCTATCTTCATTCCTAACTCTTTCATCTTTTTTGCAACAAAAGAACGTTTGCCGGCGTATGCGCGGTCATCGGCCTGCATGGCACGGCCAATCTCTGCGCGTTTTTTCTCGAAAGGTTCTACATCGCGTTGCTCATAGACCTTTATTATGTGATAGCCGAACTGTGTGGTGATGACATCAGAAACTTCTCCTGGCTTGAGGGCAAAAGCGGCGCGCTCGAATTCAGGCACCATGCGGTTGATACCAAACCACCCAAGGTCGCCACCTCGTGAACCCGAACCGTGGTCTTCGCTATGGTTTTTTGCGAGGGTTGCGAAATCCTCGCCATTTTCGGCACGACGTTTCAGATCGCGAATCTCGATTAGCAGACGCTCTTTCACCTCTGGATTGGTCTTGTTGGTGAAAGTCTTGAGAATATGTGCGGCATGAATCTGTCCGACAGCAGGACGACGGCTATGTACAAGAATAATGTGGTAGCCGTAGTTAGAACGGACAGGTCTTGAAATCTTGTTGAGCGGGAGTGTGTACATGGCTTGCTCGAAAGGCCAGACTGTTTGCATTGCCGTGAAGAAGCCAAGGTAGCCGTGGTTGTCTTTGACAGATGGGTCATCGCTTGTTTCGTCGGCAACTGTAGCGAATGGTTCTTTTTGCAGCCTTTCGTAAGCTTTCGTCGCTTTCTGATATGCGGCAATGGTGTCTTCCGGAGTCTTCTCTCCGTCAATGCGAATGAGAATGTGACTGACTTCGCAATCCTGATGAAAATGGTCGTAGGCCTCACGGAAGAGACGCTGGTTGAGGGAATCGTCGGTCAGATACGGAGAGGCCAATTGTGCACGGTATTGTGAAAACTCGCGAAGGAATTGCCGGGTGGTGTCCAGCCCCTGACTCTCCGCTTCGATGACTTTCAACTTGTAGTTGATGAACATTTCCAGTTGGGCTGAGTCGTTCTGCGTTTCGTCCGATGCAGAGCCATTGCTGGTATTCTTGTTCATAATGTACTCGTATTCAGAGCGCATTACATCTTTGCCGTCAATGCGTAGCATGACATAATCCTCCTGCTGGGCTGAAATCAGCGAGGTGATGGACAACAAGATGAATAAGAAAGATTTTCTCATATTGCAAATCGTGTTTAGTCTGAGTTAATGAATCAAAGAGTGCCCAGTCATAAGCGCTGGTTTGTCAATGCCCATGATGGCAAGCACCGAAGGAGCAACATCGGCCAGACGGCCGTCTTCCACCTTGTGCCGTCCTTCGTCGTCAATATAGATGAAAGGGACGGGATTGAGAGAGTGTGCCGTGTTAGGCGTGCCGTCTGGGTTAATCATATAATCGCAATTGCCATGGTCGGCAATAATTATCACCTTATAGCCTTTGCGACGTGCGGTCTCGACAACCTGACGTATGCAGTCGTCAACGGCAATTATTGCTTTTTCGATTGCCTTGTAGTTGCCAGTGTGGCCAACCATATCGCCGTTTGCAAAATTCACTATGGCGAGGTCGTAGTACTGTCTGTCAAGTTCTGCCGAAAGTCTGTTTGCCACGTCGTAAGCTGACATCTCTGGCTGCATGTCGTAGGTCTTGATGCGTGGAGAATTTATCATGATGCGGTCTTCTTTCTCGAAAGGTGTCTCGCGTCCGCCATTGATGAAGAAGGTGACATGGGCATATTTTTCAGTCTCTGCTATGTGAAGCTGGCAGAGACCAGCCTTGGAGACTACTTCGGCAAGAGTATCCTCGACAATCTCTTTGTCGAAAATGATATTGACGTTCTTGAAAGTTGCATCGTATGGGGTCATGCAGAAGAATTGGATGTCAAGTTTCTTCATTGCCCATTCAGGCATGTTTTCCTGCGTGAGGACACGTGTGATTTCTTTCGTACGGTCGTTGCGGAAATTGATGAAAATGACTACATCGCCATCGGCAATCGTGGCAATGGGCTGACGGTCGAAATCGACTTTGATTATAGGTTGCAGAAACTCGTCTGTTACGTTGTTCTCGTAGTTGTCGCTTATTGATTGGGCAAGGTCATTGCTCTTTGTGCCGAAGCCATAGACCATTGCATCGTATGCAATCTTTATACGCTCCCAGTGTTTGTCGCGGTCCATTGCATAGAACCGGCCAGTGACAGTGGCAATTTCGCCACCGTAAGGACGGATGTTGTTTTCCAAGTCTGTAATGAACTTCAGCCCGCTTTTGGGGTCGGTGTCTCGGCCGTCAGTGAAGGCATGGACGAAGTGCCGGCGAATGCCGGATTTAGCGGCAGCTTCCGAGAGAGTGACCATGTGGCTTATCTCGCTGTGTACGCCACCATCGCTCATCAGTCCCATGAAATGGAGCTTGCAGTCGTGCGTGCGTGCGTATGTGAATGCACGCTTGATAGCCTTGTTCTGCATTATCGACATGTCGGCGCAAGCTTTGTTTATCTTGACCAAATCTTGGTCAACAATGCGGCCTCCGCCAATATTCAAATGTCCAACCTCAGAATTACCCATCTGACCATCAGGCAGTCCTACATCAGTTCCGCTTGCCTGGAGCTCTGAATGGGGATATGTGGCCAAAAGCTTGTTCCAGTAGGGTGTCTCGGTTCTTGCAATGGCGTCTGCAGCACTCTTGTCGCCAATGCCCCAACCGTCCAAAATCATCAATAAAGTCTTGTTCATATATGGATTTGTGCTTATTTTCCCAACATAATATTTCAACCTGCAAAGGTACAAATAATTTTTGATATGGAACAAGGTTTAACCAATTTTAATTCCACGATATTGCAAAACAAAAAAAGAGCGGTTCTGATGTCAGAACTGCTCTCCAAAAGGTGTATACCCGGTGGGGCTCGAACCCACGACCCATTGATTAAGAGTCAATTGCTCTACCAACTGAGCTACGGATACATCCTTGAATTATTTCGGGTGCAAAGGTACGACTTTTTTTCTACCCGACAAGCGTTTTTTCAAGATTTTTTTTCATTTTCTTCTTCGAAATGCGTGAAGCCTGCTTTTACGAGTATGTTATACCACTGTATCAGCTTCTTAATATCGCCGTTGTGAACTCGCTCTCGGTCGAAGTTTGGTAAAACTTTGCTAAAATAGTCTCTCAAAATGGAACCTTCTGCCTTGGGATTAACCGAACATTCGGCACCTTTTTCTAAGTCGAACATCATTTTTAGAACGTCACGCAGTGGAATATCGTCAGTTTCGGTGAACATTGCAATGTCATTCAGAGAAACAACTTTGTCGCGAGCGTATGAGGGGAAACGTTTTCCATCTGTGAGGGATTCGACAATTATTATGTTGCCATTGTGAGAAACCAGTTTGAAAAGACCGCCCTTGCCAGCGATTGAAAGAATTGATTTAAGCATTTTTGTTTCAGTTTTTAAATTTCCGAGTGCAAAGGTACGATTTTTTTCTGACGTGGGCAAAGAAATAAAGGCATAATTTTCGACAAAATGCAAGGAGCCACGACAGCATTGCCGCGGCTCCTTTGTTACATATAAATGTGTGATTATTCCTCTTCTTCCTTGTTTGCCTCGTATTCTTTGAGCAATGCTGCCTGAACATCAGCAGGACAGAGTTCGTATGAAGCGAACTTCATTGTGAACGAAGCGCGACCTCCTGAGAGAGAACTGAGTGCGGTAGAGTAGCTTGAAAGCTCTTTCAAAGGCACTTTTGCAGAGAGTTTCTCGAATCCGTTCTCGCTCTCCATACCCATGATGATGGCGCGACGACCCTGAAGGTCACTCATCACATCACCCATGCGGTCTGAAGGAACGAGCACGACAACATCGTAAACAGGTTCGAGAACCTTAGGATTTGCCTCTTTGAACGCCTGTGCAAATGCGTTACGGCCTGCAAGACGGAATGAAATTTCGTTTGAGTCAACTGGGTGCATCTTGCCATCATAAACGATAACGCGGATGTCGCGAGCGTAAGAACCGGTCAGAGGTCCCTGCTCCATACGGTCCATGAGACCCTTCATGATTGCTGGCATAAAGCGGGCATCAATAGCACCACCTACAATAGAGTTGATCATTACAAGCTTGCCACCCCAATCCAACTGAACCTCCTGCGTGTCGCGTGCCTGAATGCGGTACTCCTGATTGCCAAACTTATAGACTTCTTTTACTGGAGAGCCTTCTTCGTATGGCTCGATGATCAAGTGAACCTCGCCAAACTGACCAGAACCACCAGACTGTTTCTTGTGGCGGTAGTCGGAACGTGCAGCCTTAGTGATGGTCTCACGGTAAGGAATACGTGGCTCGATGAATTCTATTGCAATCTTATCGTTGTTTTCGATTCTCCATTTCAGCGTGCGGAGGTGGAATTCGCCTTGACCTGAAACGATAGTCTGGCGGAGCTCTTTGCTCTGCTCAACAAGCCATGTTGGATCCTCTTCGTGCATACGGGTGAGAATGGCATTGAGCTTTTCGTCATCCGACTGATTCACAGCCTTGATTGCACGACGATATTTAGGCTCTGGATATGCTATTTGTGGGAATTCCATCTCTGCATCCTTTGCGCAGAGGGTGTTGCCTGTACGAGTGTCCTTCAACTTAACGGTAGCACCGATATCTCCGGCTTCGAGTTGGTCAACAGGTATGCGGTTTGCACCTGCAACGCAGAAAATCTGTGAGATACGCTCCTTTGCACCATTGCGAGATATGTTAGTGAGGTCATCGCCAGCCTTGAGTGTACCGCTCATGACCTTGAAATAGACAACCTCGCCAATATGTGGCTCGATTGAAGTCTTGAATGCAAAGATTGATGTGTTGGCCTTAGGATCTGGGGTAACTTCTTCACCTTTTGTGTTGAGTGGTTTAGGCATGTCGTCAACGAAAGGAACTACGTTGCCGAGGAACTCCATGAGGCGACGTACGCCCATGTCTTTGGCTGCACATACGCAGAATACAGGGAAGATGCTGCGTGTTGCGAGACCCTTGCGGATGCCTTCGCGCATCTCGTCTTCTGTGAGAGAGCCTTGATCGAAGAATTTATCCATCAGATTCTCGTCATTTTCAGCAGCTGCCTCAATGAGAGCATTATGAAGTTCTGTTGCCTTGTCTATCTGGTCAGCAGGGATTTCCTTGATTTCAGGGACACCACCTTCTGGTTTCCAAGTGTACATCTTCATGAGCAATACGTCAATCACGGCATTGAAACCAACTCCGCAATTTACGGGGTACTGAACTACAGTAACCTTAGGACCAAATATTTCGCGCAACTGTTCCAGTGTCTGGTCGTAATTTGATTTCTCGGTATCAAGTTGGTTGGCAAGGAAGATGACAGGTTTCTTGAACTGGCTTGCATAGCGGAAATGATTCTGAGTGCCTACTTCAACGCCATATTGAGTGTTGACTGTTATGAGACATTGATCGGTAACAGCCATTGACGTGATTGCTCCACCAATAAAATCGTCAGAACCTGGGCAATCAATTATGTTTAACTTCTTATTATTCCACTCAACGTGAGCAACTGTTGGAAAAACAGAGTAGCCATACTCCATCTCAACGGGGAAATAATCTGATACAGTGTTCTTTCCTTCAACTGTACCACGACGTTTGATGATGCCTGCCTCGAAAAGCATAGCTTCGAGGAGGGTGGTTTTACCTGAGCCAGAACCGCCCATAAGAGCTATGTTCTTGATCTCACTTGTCTGATAATTTTTCATTATAGGAAGTATTAATTATTGTCGAATTTTTTGCGCGACAAAGTTACAAAAAAAAAATTTAATAATGCCATTTTCATTCAAATAATTTTCTAAAAGCTTCATCAACGCGTTTTACTGGGTGAATTTCAATGGTTTTGTACTTTTTCAAATCCAGTTGTTCGTAGTTGAATGCTGGCAAAATTATATGTTGGAAGCCTAATTTCTCCGCTTCTGATATGCGCTGTTCGATACGGGAGACTGGACGAATCTCGCCAGAAAGGCCAACTTCGCCTGTCATACATGTCTTGCTGTCAATGGTGAGATCCAAATTGCTGGAGAGTACGGAACATATAACAGCCAAGTCAACGGCAGGGTCTGCCACTTTTAGTCCGCCTGCTATATTCAGAAAGACATCTTTCTGTGGAAGTTTGAATCCGGCCCTTTTCTCAAGAACAGCGAGCAACATGTTGAGACGCCTGAGGTCAAACCCTGTGGCGGAACGCTGGGGATAGTTGAAGGCCGTGCTGGAAACCAACGCCTGAGTCTCGATGAGGAAAGGACGAACTCCCTCAATGGTGACGGCCGTTGCAACACCTGACAAACCATTGTCGGAATGGCTGAGCAGCAGCTCGCTCGGATTAGTCACTTCGCGGAGTCCTGAGCCAAGCATCTCGTAGATGGCCAGTTCGTCGGTTGAACCAAAACGGTTTTTGTGCGCACGTAGTATCCTATATATATAATGTCTGTCGCCTTCGAACTGCAATACTGTGTCAACAATATGTTCCAGTATCTTTGGGCCTGCAATGCTGCCTTCCTTGGTGATGTGGCCAATGATGAATACGGGAATGCCTGTCTCTTTTGCAAATTTCAGCAATGCACAGCTGCATTCACGCACCTGTGTTACGCTGCCTGCAGACATTTCCACTGCCTCACTTATGATTGTTTGTATGGAGTCGATTATAAGCAAATCTGGTGCCAATTCTTTTGCCTCGCGAAAAATGTTCTCGAGTATTGTTTCACTGTAAATGAAACATTCACTTTCCATTTTTCCTATGCGTTCGGCACGCATTTTCAGCTGGCTGGCACTCTCCTCGCCGCTGGCATATAGAATTTTCTTGCCTGCCATTTTCAGCGCGACCTGCAATACCAAAGTAGATTTGCCTATTCCTGGTTCACCACCGATAAGCACCAGTGACCCGCGAACCAAACCACCGCCAAGCACACGGTTCAGTTCTGCATTGTGAGTGTCAATGCGAGGTTCTGCCTCATATTTTATCAGGTCAACGCGTTGGGGCTTTCTTGAGACAGATGTGTCGAAACCATGCGCAATCCTTGATATTGAAGGTTCGGGCTTTATGGTATGTTCCACAAAAGAGTTCCATGCACCGCAAGCAGGGCATTTGCCATACGCTTTTGGAAAGTCTGCACCGCATTCGGTGCAGACATATACTGTTTTTTGTTTTGACATAACTCTCAGTCAATCATATCAAAGCCGCAGTAAGGCACGAGGGCTTTTGGTATGCGAATGCCATTAGGCGTCTGATGATTTTCGAGTATGGCAGCTACGATACGAGGCAATGCAAGTGCTGAACCATTCAGAGTATGGCAAAGCTCAGTCTTGCCTTCTGCGTTCTTGTAACGGCATTTCAGACGGTTGGCCTGATAGCTCTCGAAATTGGAAACTGAGCTGACTTCAAGCCAACGCTCCTGTGCTGCACTGAAGACTTCGAAATCGAATGTTATGGCTGATGTGAAACTCATGTCGCCACCGCAAAGGCGGAGAATACGATAAGGAAGTTCCAATTTTGTTACAAGATTCTCGACATGCGCAATCATCTCGTCCAAAGACTGGTATGAGTGTTCTGGCTTGTCAATGCGAACAATCTCAACCTTATTGAACTGGTGCAGGCGGTTAAGACCACGTACATCTTTGCCGTAAGAACCTGCCTCGCGACGGAAACATGCTGAATAGGCACACAGCTTTTGTGGCAGTTCGTCCTCTTTCAGAATCACGTCACGGAAAATGTTGGTGACAGGAACTTCTGCTGTAGGAATGAGATATAGGTTGTCAATGGTAGCATGATACATCTGACCCTCCTTGTCTGGCAATTGACCTGTACCGTAACCAGAAGCTTCATTGACAACGTATGGGGGCTCTATCTCAAGGTAACCGGCATTGCGTGCCTCGTCCAGGAAGAAGTTGATGAGCGCACGTTGCAGACGAGCACCCTTGCCTTTGTAAATGGGAAATCCGGCACCTGTTATCTTAACTCCCATTTCGAAGTCGATAAGGTCGTATTTCTTGGCAAGTTCCCAGTGGGGTAGCGGGGTGAATCCTTCGAATTTTGGATTCTCACCACCCATCTTTTCTACTTTGTTGTCTTCTGCACCATAACCGTCTGGTACTGTGTCGTTTGGAAGGTTAGGAACTTGCAATAGAATGTTGCGGATATCAATTTCTGCATTTTCCATCTTCTCCCGGAGAAGAGATGCTTTTTCTTTAAGGTCGGCAACAGTCTTCTTGGCAGCTTCAGCTTCTTCTTTGAGACCCTGTTTCATAAGCCCGCCAATAACTTTCGATTGCTTATTTGATTCTGCCAGTGCGGCATCCAGTTCCTGCTGTGAATTGCGTCGTATCTTGTCGAATTCAATGACCTTGTCAA
This sequence comes from Candidatus Aphodosoma sp., assembly GCA_045600865.1. Taxonomy (GTDB): domain Bacteria; phylum Bacteroidota; class Bacteroidia; order Bacteroidales; family Paludibacteraceae; genus Aphodosoma. Next base: position 16,235 of record JAZRYS010000198.1, on the reverse strand, counting down.
TCATTTCACCAGCTGCGGCAAAATGTTTGCGGCCGAGACGGCGTACCACCTCGTCGCGATTTTCAAGAATGGTTTTAAGAGTTAGCATTTCTATTTTGTTTTTTTGTTTTTTTTCTTCTTAGAATATCTAGGATATCTAGAGCATCTAAATCATTTAATCAAAGCCGAAAACAATGATTCGTATGCTTCGGGATTCAGCTTTGTCATCTGGCTGAGCAGTGTGCGAATCTTCGGACGGTTGCCCTCTTGCTCGTAAGGGCAACTCCTGATTTGCTTTATGTATTCGTGGTCTATTGCCAGTTGTGAGAGCATTTGTTCCCGTACCTCACACAACGGACGGATAACTATCAGTGGGAACTTTTTCATCTGCATCACGGGCATCATTGACTCGAAACGTCCTGTAAATATCTCGTTCATCATCAGTGTCTCTACGATGTCGTCCATGTGATGTCCCAATGCAAGCTTGTTGCACTGTTCATGCGTCGCGACCTGAAAGAGTGCTTTCCTTCTGGTCCACGAGCAAAGCCAGCATTTCGAGCGGTTCTGTTTGGTGTCTTCCTCGAAAGATGTTGTCTCATGGATGAATCTAACGCCTCTTGACTTGCAAAACTCTCGCAGATACTCAATGTCTGACTGATATGGCACGTTTGATACTGAGACATGGCAAGCTATAACCTCGATGTGAGGGACGAATATCTTTTGCCGTTCTGCCAGGATTTCTAAAAGTGCCAAGGAGTCTTTGCCGCCTGAGAGTCCCACAAGTATCTTGTCGCCGTCTTCTGTCATATGCCACCGTTTCATCGAACCGTTGGCTGTGCGTTGTATCTTGTCGAAAGCGACCATCATTCTTCGTCTAATAATAAATCTGGCCTCAGTCGTCGAGTCCTTTCAAGAGACATTTCGTGTTCCCATTCCTTGATCTTGCGCTCGTTGCCAGACAGCAGAATGTCTGGGACCTTCATTCCACGGTATTCCGCAGGTCTTGTATATACAGGTGGCGCCAACAGGTTGTCTTGGAATGAGTCGGAAAGAGCAGATTGTTCGTCGCCGATTGCACCAGGAATGACTCTTACCACAGCATCAGCTATTATTGCAGCAGCCATTTCTCCGCCTGTCAGCACATAGTCGCCTATTGAAATCTCCTTGGTTATGAGAGTGTCTCTTACGCGTTGGTCGATGCCTTTATAATGCCCGCACAAGATGATTATGTTGTCGAGCAGACTGAGATTGTTTGCCATCTGTTGCGAAAATTGTTCGCCATCAGGAGCCGTGAAGATTATCTCATCGTAGTGCCGTTCAGCCGTCAGACTCTCGATGCAACGGAAAATAGGGTCGCACTGAAGCACCATTCCAGCATCGAACCCGAAAGTGTAATCGTCAACTCTCAGGTGTGGGTCGGTAGTGTGGTCACGTAAGTTATGTACGTGAATTTCAGCTAGTCCTTTCTGCTGTGCTCGCTTTAGAATAGAGCAGGTGAGAGGACCTTCGAGTATGTCAGGCTGGACTGTTATGATGTCGATTCGCATGAAAGATATATTTGGGTGCAAAGGTACAAATAATATGTCAAACAGTAGGTAGAAAGTGCATTATTTTTTTCTAAAAAATAAACCACCTAAAAATTTTGCCATGTCAGAATAAATTCGTACCTTTGCAGACCGAATATTTTTTAATTTTTGCGAGTATGAAAAATCAGGCCAAAGTGTTGTTTATTTCACAAGAGATTGACCCGTATATCAATGAGACGGAGATTGCAACGATTTGTCGTAGAATACCTCAATATGTTCAGGAAAAGGGCTGTGAGATAAGAATTTTCATGCCTTGCTATGGCCATGTGAACGAACGTCGCAACCAGCTGCATGAGGTTCAGCGTCTTTCAGGCCTGAATATAATCATCAATGATAACGACCATCCTTTGCTCATCAAGGTGGCTTCAATTCAGTCTGCTCGTATTCAGGTCTATTTCATAGACAACGACGATTTCTTCCATCGCAAAGGCATCGCAAGAGACGAGGAACGCAAGCCTTTCGAGGACAATGATGAACGTTCCATCTTTTTTGTCCGCTCGGTGCTCGAAACAATCAAGAAATTGCGTTGGACACCTGACATCATACTCTGCAGTGGCTGGATTTCTGCGCTTGCACCTATGTACATCAAGCGTTCGTATATTACAGATCCTTTCTTTGCCAAGTCCAAGGTGGTATATTCTCTCTACAAAGAGCGCATGATGACACCCCTGCGTCCAAATATTGAAAGTCGCCTGGCTTTCGATTTCATTGAGAAGAGTGACTATCCTGAATTCTCTGGCCAGACGAGATTGAACTCCGAAACACTTGACCATATTGCAGTTCGCTATTCTGATGCAGTCATTGCTGAGTGCGAATATGTGTCTGATACCATCATGCAACTGATTAGAGAACGCGATATCCCTTTCCTTGAATATGCTCCTGTCGAAGAGGCTGGCGAGAGACAGTACCGTTTCTTCGAACAAATATCCCCGGCATTTAACAATGAATAATCTTTTCGGCATAATGAGTAATTATGGTTTAAGGCGACTGATATGTAAGGTATCGGTTGCTTTTGTACTATTATTGGGACTTGTGAATTGCAAGAACAATGATGATAGTGTTGGTATCTCAGTGCAACCATTCGATGATGCTATTCATGTGAATGCAGACACCTTCATTCTGGAGTGCGTGAACTACGAGATTCCTTCAATATCTGCTCAGGCTGACACCATGGTGCTTGGCGAATTTTATAGTCCTACGTATGGCACTACTAAAGCGGATTTGCTTGTACAGCTCTGCGCTCCCGACAACTATTCTTTCCCAGACGAATCATACAATCCACAGCCTGATTCGCTTGTACTGCTGATGTATTACAGCGATTATTTCGGTTCCCCATACGCACCTCTGGAACTTTCAATCTATGAAATCAACAGAAAGTCGATAAGTTACACTGAACGTTATTATTCAGACCTGAATCCTGGCGATTTCTGCGATTCAACCATTCTCATGGGCAAACGTGTGGTTACTTCAATAGATCTTTCTCGCCGGAATTCTGAGAGTGAGGATTCTGCAGCAGTGGGTTATGTCCGCTATAAATTTGACGATGTGCAGTTGAACCGCTTCTTCAATATGGTCAAGAAAAATCCTACTTTGTCATCCGATGAGTTCCTTTCGGATTTCAAAGGCATGTATATAACTACCCGTTATGGCAACTCGTCAATGATATATTTCAATCAGATGACAATGTACCTCTACTATCACTATACATACAATAAAGCAGGTACTGACACAGCAGTAAACACCTCAGTGATTTTCCCTGCAAACCATGAAGTGCGTCAATTGAACCGCTTCTTTCATCCCGACCGTCACAAAATTGTCCAATCTATTCCAGATTCGTTGCTTTACATAAAGTCAATGGCTGGCATCTATCCGAAGATGACATTGCCTCTTTCAAGAATACGTGAGCGTTTCCTTCAGCATATTGATGGTAGTGATGTGTTGAATATCAGTGCCGCTGAGGTTTCGTTGGAATGTATTGAATATGATGACAAGGATGTCTTTATGGATCCTCCTTCTTATCTTCTTGCCATTGACGAACGTGAAATTGATGATTTCCTGAAACATCAGACGGTTCCAGAGGATTTTGAAACAGACCGTGTCCTGGGCGTATATTCTGTTGAATCAGATTCGTATATTTTTGATTTCACATATCTGCTGACCAAGCGTATGGAAATGGAACCAGAAGAGGACGAAGATGTAAACTTTGTCATTGTCCCTGTGGATATCCGTTATTCAAGTACGACCAAAGTAGGTGTTAAACCTTTGGTCAAGATGGCGGCAGTCAAGGTACGTAGCGCACGGAATGGCTATTCTCCGTTCCGTATGAAAGTGTTGTATGAAGGTTATTAATTATGCAAAGTTATTCGATTAACTATAATAAAGTGATTGAGTATGCCGAGGGGGAGCGAGAACGCCTAGGTGATATGATACTCGGTCCTAAGCACTTGCTGCTGGCTATTTTGCGTATAGATGGCTGTGCTGCTGTCAAGGTGCTTCGCGACAATGATGTCAATCTTGCAGTTTTCAGACAGGCTGTAGAGGTGATGCCTCAGCCGCAGAAGTCTGTGGATGCTCAGTCCATTATGAAAAACATATTGCTTGTGGCCTCGCTGGAGGCAAGGTATTTCAGGACTGACACTGTTGGAACAGCACACCTGCTGCTCTCTATCATGAGACAGAAAGACAAATCCATTCAGAAACTTTTCAGTTCTTTCAACTTGGATTATGATGCCGTGAAGAACAATATGTCCGAAGAAAAACCGACGCATCGCCAGAATTCAACTTTTATGGACAGTGATGATGGCATGGATGATGATTGTCTGGATGCAGGCGAGGATGCCCCACGGTTGCAGGGTAGTCCAAAGGCTGCCACTAAGAAGCAGACAAAAAGTGCCGAGACGCCTGCGCTTAACCGTTTTGCAAAGGACCTTACCGAGGCTGCAGCCAAGGATGAACTGGACCCTTTGGTGGGACGAGAAGCAGAAATTGAAAGGACAGTGCAGATTCTTATTCGACGCAAAAAAAACAATCCTGTCTTGGTGGGTGAGCCAGGTGTCGGCAAATCTGCCATAGTCGAAGGCATCGCCCGGAAAATTGTAAAAGGCGATATATCGCATGTAATGCGAGGCAAACGCATTGTCTCATTGGATATGGCCGCTCTTGTGGCTGGAACAAAATACCGTGGTCAGTTTGAAGAACGACTCAAGGCTGTGATTACTGAATTGGAGGATAATCCAGACATTATCTTGTTCATCGATGAGATTCATACAATGGTAGGTGCGGGTGCAACAAGTGGTTCCATGGATGCTGCCAACATGATGAAGCCTTCGCTCTCGCGAGGGAAAATACAATGCATAGGGGCAACGACACTTGATGAATACCGCAAGAGCATTGAAAGGGATGGCGCATTGGAACGCCGTTTTCAGAAGATTATCGTTGAACCTACAACGCCAGACGAAACTCGCCAGATTCTTAGGAATATTAAGCAGCATTACGAGCAACATCATGGTGTCACTTATTCTGATGAGGCATTGGATGCCTGTGTCTCGATGACGGCTCGTTATATTTCAAACCGTCAGTTTCCGGACAAGGCTATAGATGCCATGGATGAGGCTGGTTCACGCAAACGCATGAAAACAGAACATCTGCCTGACGAACTGGAGAAAATCGAACAGGATATTCTGGAAATGAATGCTTTAAAGGAGGAGGCTGTGCTTCGCCAGGATTTCGAACTTGCCGCCAAATATCGTGACCATGCCGAGAATCTTGACGGTCAGCTTGTCAAGCGTAAACAGGAATGGTTGCAGCGGATTGACGAACGCCGTGAGGTCATAACGTCTGAAGATATGGCTGAAGCAGTCTCTCTGATGTCTGGAGTGCCATTGAATCAACTTACCGAAGACGAGAATATACGTCTCTTGCGCATGTCTGACTATCTCAAACACCAGATTATTGGACAGGATGAGGCTATAGACAAAATCTCGAAGGCTATCCGTCGCAGTCGTGTCGGACTCAAGGATCCGAACAGGCCTATTGGCAGCTTTATCTTTGTAGGTCCTACTGGTGTGGGCAAGACGTTGTTGGCCAAACGTTTGGCTGAATATATGTTTGGCTCTGTAGATGCACTTATCCGTGTGGATATGTCAGAGTTTATGGAAAAATTCAGTGTGTCGCGTCTCATTGGTGCCCCTCCTGGCTATGTGGGTTATGACGACGGAGGCGAACTTACTGAACGTGTGCGCCGTAAACCATATTCGATAGTACTCTTTGACGAGATAGAAAAGGCTCATGCCGATGTCTTCAATCTGTTGCTGCAGCTTTTGGATGAAGGTATGCTGACTGATTCTAATGGCCGTCGTGTTGACTTCAAGAACACAATAATAATAATGACCTCCAATGCCGGCACGCGCCAGCTGAAGGAGTTTGGCCATGGCATAGGTTTTTCGATTGACTCAGGGTATGACAATGCATACGCTCGTTCCGTTGTTGACAAGGCTTTGCAGAAACTCTTCGCTCCAGAATTTCTCAACCGTGTGGACGACATTGTCCATTTCAATGCTCTTGGCAAGACTGAGATTAGCAGCATAGTGAATATTGAGATGGAGGCATTCCGACGTCGTTGCAATGCCATGAATGTTGAGGTGGAGGTCTCTGACGAGGTTGTCTCCCAAGTTGCAGAACGAGGTTTCAACCAGCAGTATGGTGCTCGTCCTCTCAAACGTGCCATGGAACGCTATATCGAGGATTATGTTGTGGAACAGATTCTTGCAAACCCGGGAACTAAACGAATTGTAATTGACAAAATATGAGACATCTCGAAATGGGACATATTGTTTTGCTGATTGTTGGACTTGCTGTGATGATAAGTGCTGTCATCTATGTGGCACATCGTACGTCGCAGTGGCTTGGTCTTTTACCGGTGGCATCGTATATCATCTTTTTCCTTTTTTTCCTTTCCATTGTCGGTGCAATGGGCTCTTCGTGGTATCTGAACGGCACAAAACCTATTGAACATTGGGTGGTTATCTTTGGATGCTATGCGTCAGGATTCATGCTTACACTAATTTTAGTGACGCTTTTTGTGGATATCGTCACTTTTCCGTTACATGATATCAAGATTGTATGGAAAGGAATCATTACGTACGGTGTTACGGCTCTGCTGACTCTTTTCTGCTCTGTCTCGGCCATGCGCCCTGTTGTAAAAGAGATTCATGTCCCCATTCGTAAACTTGATCACGAGATTCGGCTGGTGCAACTCTCTGACATGCACATCGGCCATTTCCGTGGAGTCAAGTGGCTTCGTGGCGTGGTCGGGCAGGTAAATTCATGTCAGCCTGACGCTGTCGTCATTACTGGTGATATTTTTGAGTCATACTATAATCTTACGGACGAGGTTGTCGAAGAACTGAAAAACATATCAGTGCCAATCTTTTTCGTGGCGGGAAACCACGATAAATATGTCAATTTGCTTCGTATCAAAGATATGCTCAGAAAGGCAGGTGTGCATGTGCTGGAAAATGAACTGGAAAGATTTGGTGACCTTCAGATTGCAGGTACAGGTCTTGAACAGGTTGCAGATGTGATAGATGCCATTGGCATTAACCCTGACCTTCCGTGCATTTTGCTTCGCCATTATCCTAATGGTGTTGAAGAAGCAGTGGATTATGGCGTTGACCTTGTACTTGCCGGTCATACGCATGGTGGACAGCTGTTCCCTGTCACTTTGATAAACAGGTTTGCCTTCGATTACAACCGAGGCCTCTACAAGGTTGGCGATGGCTATATCTACACCAGTTCCGGCGCAGGAACGACAGGCCCTCCTTTGCGTTTCGAGACTAAGTGTGAGATAACTCTTGTCACTCTTGTTCCCGCTGGACTTCAATGAAACGTAATTGGGTATTATACATAGTTTTGACCGTTGTCCTTCTGGGCGGTGCCATACTGACTGCCGTGCGATGGAATGCCTGGTTCGTTGAACCTGTCGAGACTTGCGACGAGGTGATGGAATGCAGGGCTAATACGTTAGCGGGAGATACATTCTCTTTCAAGAAAATTCTCGTTCTCGGTGACGTTCAGGACCGTGACGTGGAGATGGCCTCTGAGACTCATGAACGGATAAACGAGATTGTCGGCCGTGAGCAGCCAGATTTGATTCTACAGACTGGTGACCTTTTTGAACGTCAGACTCAGGCATCGTGGAACCGTGTGGCAGTAGCTTTCAATGACGTCATGGATTCTGTTCCAATGGTGGTTGCCTTGGGCAATCATGATTATCATAAAGGTCTTGTACACAAACCAGACAAACGGATGTATGAGGTTTTTGGCTATTTCGGCACGAAGGATATAGACAAGCCTGCAGTGGCGCATTTCGTGCTCTCACCCGACACGCTCGACCTTTTCATCCTTGATTCAAATCGTGGCATAGTCAATCTCTTTCGCGAAAGCGGTTGGCTGAACGAAGAATTGCAGAGTTCTACGGCTCAATTCAAGATTGTGGCGCTCCATCATCCCCTGCGTTCTGAAGTTTCCTGGTGGAACAATCTTTTTGTTCGTCTTGCTTTTGAATCTTTGGTCAAACGTCATGGCGTTCAACTCGTTCTCTGCGGACATGAACATTGTTACAGTCATAAACAGATGGATTACCACCAGATTATTGCCCATTTCTCGAAAAAGGATTATGAAAACGCAGGAGAGACCGGCAGACGTTATGTCACGGTTGAAATCGCAGGTAATAACCTGATGGTTAAAGTGTTTGATGACCATGGTTGTCTGATAGAAAAAATCGGTATAAAATAGGGTAAAATAAGTGTCTGAAAAATTTGCACAGGTGGAAAAAAATGCCGAAATTTGCAGTCCGAAAAATAAAGTAAAAACATAGATATATTATGGCTAAAAAAGAGGTAAAATTCAGCTTGGTTTACCGTGATATGTGGCAGTCGTCCGGTAAATATGTGCCAAGAGTTGACCAGTTGGTGCAGGTTGCTCCAGCAATTATCGATTGCGGTTGCTTTGCACGCGTTGAAACCAATGGTGGTGCATCAGAGCAGGTTAACCTTCTCTATGGTGAGAACCCTAACAAGTCGGTTCGCGCATTCACTAAGTTTTTTAACGAGGCTGGCATCCAGACTCACATGCTGGACCGTGGTTTGAACGCTTTGCGCATGAACCCAGTTCCTGCTGACGTCCGTGAGTTGATGTACAAGGTCAAGAAGGCGCAGGGCGTTGACATCACTCGTATCTTCTGCGGTTTGAACGACGTTCGCAACATTGCCGACTCAATCGTTTGGGCAAAGAAGGCTGGCATGATTGCACAGGCTACAATGTGTATCACTTATTCTCCAGTTCACAACGCTAAGTACTATATCGAACTTTCTGAGAAACTCATTGCTGAGGGCGCACAGGAAATCTGCTTGAAGGATATGGCAGGTATCGGTCGTCCAGCAATGCTTGGCGAAATCGTTAAGCATATCAAGTCTCATCACCCAGAAATCATCGTACAGTATCATGGCCATACAGGTCCTGGCTTCTCTGTCGCTTCTATGCTCGAGATTGCCAAGGCTGGTGGTGACGTATTCGACGTTGCAACAGAACCACTCTCTTGGGGTATGGTTCACCCAGACGTCATCACTATCCGTGAGATGTTCAAGGATGCAGGTTTCATTGTTCCTGACTTGAACATGAAGGCTTACATGGAGGTTCGTCGCCTCACACAGAGCTTCATGGACGATTTCTTGGGTTACTTCATTGACCCACGCAACCGTTTCATGACTTCATTGCTCGTTGGTTGCGGTCTTCCTGGTGGTATGATGGGTTCTCTGATGGCAGACCTCAAGGGTGTTCATGCTGCTATCAACGCTAACCGTGCAAAACGTGGCGAGTCTGCTCTCTCTGAGGACGAGTTGCTTGTTGAGTTGTTCGACGAGGTTGGTCGTATCTGGCCAATGCTCGGTAACCCTCCTTTGGTTACTCCGTTCTCTCAATATACAAAGAACGCTGCCCTCATGAACATCTTCTCTGCTTCAATGGGCGAGGCTCCTTTTACACGTCTTGACCCTAACACATGGGGAATGATTCTCGGCAAGTCTGGTAAGTTGCCAGGAAAGCTTGCTCCTGAAATCGTTGCTTTGGCAAAGGAGAAGGGTCTTGAGTTCACAGATGCAAAACCTCAGGATAACTATCCTAACGAGTTGCCTAAGTTCATCAAGATGATGGAAGAGGAAGGCTGGGATCGTGGTCAGGACGACGAGGAACTCTTCGAGTTCGCTATGCACGAGAAACAGTATCGTGAGTATAAGTCTGGCGAGGCTAAACGTCACTTCAACAAGGAGTTGGAAGAGAAGATGGCTGCCAAGGCTAAATCTAACGGCGTAACAGTTTCTCTCGCAGACCTCCGTCAGATGCGTCATCCAAATGCAGACCCTGTTGTTGCTCCGGTTGCTGGTACTGTCCTCTATGAATTCGACTTCGAGGATCACTCAATCAAGCCATGCCCAGGTCACCGCTACAAACAGGGCGAGGTTTTCTGCGCTATCCAGACAAACTACGGCATACAGATTATCTATGCTCCTTTCGAGGGCGTGCTTGTCGAGGCTGTCAAGGATCAGGGTCAGTTCGTCCGCAAGGGTGATACTTTCGCATTCATCGAGAAGTAAGATATACAGATACATTAGTATATATAAGGAGTGCTCGCCATTTTTTGGCGGACACTCTTTTAAGGTTTAATGAAATGGTACAGTTAGAAAAAGTAAATTTTTCTTATCACAAGGCATTGGCTGACGTCCTCAAAATCTATGAGAACTCCTTTCCGGAGAACGAACGACGTTCCATTGCCGGAGTGGAACGTCAGATAGACTCGAATAACGAATACAACTTCTTTGTAGTCCTCGAGAATGACTTCCCTGTAGGAATGGCTGTTGTTTGGGTTATCGAGCATCGTTTCATATTTATTGAACATCTTGCAATAGACGAAAACCGCCGCTCCGCTGGCATAGGCTCGAAAGCAATGAAACTTCTTGTTGACAAATCTCCTTTCCCTATAATAATTGAGGTGGAGAAGCTTCTTCCCGAAATGACCGAAGAACAGGCGGGCAACTGCGACCGTCGCCTCAGATTCTACAAGAAATTAGGTTTCCGTCTTTCCGAGAAAGAATATGTCCAGCCACCTTATTCCAAGCAACTTCAGCCCATCCCTATGAACCTGATGGAACTTGCTGGAAATCTGCTTGACGAGGATTTCGAGGCTGTCAGACAGGCAATCTACAAGAATGTTTATAAGGTTAAGTAACGTACGTGTTTATGTCTCCTGAATGGCTTCAACTGCTCGATGGATATAGGAACGACCAGCTTCATCGTAATGTGGAGATGGTATATTCCAATGCTGGCAAAAACGGCTATCCCCGTGTGTTCCCGTCGCGCGGAAATCTTTTTCGCGCCTTCTCTTTCGTGAACCCATGCGATGTGCGGGTGGTGATTCTTGGCCAGGACCCTTATCCTCAGCCAGGCAACGCATGTGGACTCTGTTTCGCCGTGCCGGAAACACAGCCTGTTCCAGGATCCTTGCAGCATATATTCCTTGAGATAAACCAGGAGTTCGGCACGCCAAATGCCCCTCACAGCACCTCGCTTGAGCAGTGGGCACGTCAGGGAGTGTTGCTGCTCAACACTATATTGTCTGTCGAAGAGGGACGTCCTATGAGCCATTCTGCCTTGGGCTGGCAGTCGTTTACCGACCATGTCATCAGACGGCTTTCCGAGACTAATGACGGCATGGTGTTTCTTCTCTGGGGCAATCCTTCGCAGGCCAAGGCCGCTCTTATCGACGAGAGTAAGCACCTTGTCATCCGCACGACCCATCCGTCTGGCCTCTCTTGGGGCCGTCTGGCCGACGGTTCGCGTCAGCGGCCATCCTCTTTCTGGGGTTCAGGCCAGTTCGTCCGGTGCAACGAATGGCTTGTTTCCAAAGGAAAACAGCCTGTTATATGGTGATTTTGCCTCAAGACTCTATTTTCTTTGCAATATATTTGGTCACGTCCCGAAAAAGTCGTACCTTTGCACCGTGAAATAAATTGGATTGGGAATCTGGCCGGTCACGGCTGGGTTTCTATTTATTTTTTGTTTGATATGGCATACGTTTACATGACCCAGGAGGGTTACAACAAGTTGCTGGAGCAGATAAAGCAGATGGAATCTGTGGAACGTCCTCGTATCTCTGCCCAGATTGCTGAGGCTCGCGACAAAGGCGACCTCTCTGAAAATGCTGAGTATGATGCAGCCAAGGAAGCACAGGGAATGCTCGAAATGAAGATAGCTCAGCTCAAGGATACTCTTTCCAATGCTCGCGTGATTGACGAGTCTAAAATCTCTAACGATACAATCCAGATTCTCTCGAAGGTTAAGGTCAAGGATACAAAGTCTGGACGAATGATGGACTATTCCCTTGTCTCAGAGAGCGAGGCAAACATCCGTCAGGGCAAGTTGGCTGTCTCTACGCCTATCGGCAAGGCTCTGCTCGGACATAAGGTTGGTGATGTTGTCGAGGTGACAATCCCTGCAGGCATCCTTCATCTTGAGGTACTCGAAATTTCAATCTGACGAATATGACTATCTTTTCGAAAATTGTCAAAGGCGAAATTCCAAGTTACAAGGTGGCAGAGGATGAGAACTATTACGCCTTTCTTGACATCAACCCTCTTCAGCGAGGTCATGTCCTTGTAATTCCAAAGATAGAGGACGATTATATCTTCAACCTTGACGAGAAGACCTACGAGGGGCTCATGCTCTTTGCACGTCGTGTTGCCATTGCCCTCAAGCAGGCTATCCCTTGCAAGCGTGTCGGAGTTGCAGTTCTTGGCATGGAAGTTCCCCACGTTCACGTTCATCTGGTGCCTATGCAGAGCGAGAAGGATATGCTTTTCAGCAATCCTAAACTCCAGTTGAGCAACGATGAGATGACTGAAATCGCCTCAAAGATAGCGTCTAAGATGAAGTGAAAATATTTTTGCGAAAACATTTGGTCACGTCCCAAAAAAGTCGTACCTTTGCAGTCGCAAAATTGAGGCGGGGTAGCTCAGTTGGTTAGAGCGTCGGATTCATAACCCGGAGGTCTCGAGTTCAATTCTCGATCCCGCTACTTCAATCAAAAAAGCATGTGCGTCAGAAATTTCTGACGCACATGCTTTTTTTTGTCTGACCTGTTTTTCAACACACTGACATATAGTGTTATATGGCTTTTTGCTTGTGAAACCCTCTTATAGAAACGGTATCATGTACATTGGCACAAGCATAGTGCGTTCGTCTTGTTTCAAGTCCTTGGTATATATCAGGTAGCGTTGGTCTATCCTGTCATGGTATTTAGCACAGAAAGCATCAAGAGAGGCATGTCTGTTGTAGCCAGAGGACTTCACCTCGATTGGAGAGATTTTCGAGCCTCGTGAGATGATGAAGTCAATCTCGTAATTGTGCTTGTCGTCCTTCTTCCATGTATGGTAGAATAGTTTGTTGCCGGCAGCAACCAGCATCTGCGCCACAAGATTCTCGTACACATAGCCCATATTTGCATCAAGTTTGTCGTTAAGCAGCTTGTTGTATATGATGTTGTCTGTGAATTTCTTGTCCCAGAATGCAAGGGTGACGAACAACCCTGTGTCTGCCAGAAACAGTTTGTAGCAATTGTCGTTGCGTGTCAGACTCATGCCTACGTTTGGGTTGTTGCATTGATATACGAAATTGACGGTCTTGCTCTCTTCCAAGGCATGGAGCATTTCTGTCATTTTCACCTCGTCATGAGCACTTCCAACTACTGCAGAAGGAATATATCGCGACACGTTGCGAGTGAGTTGCTCAGGAATGGACATGAACATCCTGCCTATTTTCCCCGACATGTCAAGTTTACGGAAATCGTCTTGATAAAGCTGTAGGATTTTTCTTTTGACTTTGTCAACTGCCTCAAAGTTATTATGTTCAAGATAGGCGTTTACAGCCTGTGGCATACCGCCCACTAGCATGTAGAGCCTCAAATCGCGCATAATCTTACGGTGAATACCGCCCAATCCCTTTTTCTGAGTCCAGAATTGCGGCAGCAAAGCCATAGTCACTTCATCGCCAATAGCCCACAGGAATTCCTCATAATCCATCGGGTACATTTCGAGCCTATCCTCTTCGCTCGGTATTGTGATGAATTCCGTATTGTGCCTTATGGAAATAAGCGAGCCCGTCTCGATATAATCGTATCTGCCATCCTGAACAAGGTACTTTATGGCCTGTCGTGCCTTTGGACATTGCTGCACTTCGTCGAAAATCACCACAGACTTGCGCTTTTTCAGTGTTGTTTTATACGCAGTCTGCAATTGCAGGAAGAGCATATCCAGATTTGTCAGATCATCGAATAACGCATACGTCGAGGGCGAGGCGTTATTGAAGTCTATGAGGATGTATGAGTCGTATTCGTTCTTTGCAAATTGCTCTACCACAGTCGATTTTCCAATACGTCTTGCACCTTCTATCAGTAGTGCGGAACGGCCATCATTCTCCCGTTTCCAATCAAGCATTTGGCCATAAATCTTGCGCTTAAATATCATATTTATAACTATCTGATTTTCGGTGCAAAGGTACAACTTTTTTTTGTTTCCCCAAAATCTTTTTGCAGAAAAATACCATTTTCCCCGAAATCTTTTTTGCCGTTTTACCCATTTTCCCCGAAATCTTTGCTTTGAAGAAAAATCTTTGCGAATTGCTTTGTCACGTTGCGAAAAAGTTGTACCTTTGCAGCCGCTTATTGATTATGTGTGTCACATATTCGGTGAATAGGAACGTTATTCGCCGAAAAAGATTCGGTGAATACAGCTATTATTCGCCGAAAGAGTAAGTTTGACGAATTAAGAATTAATGATTATGTATCTTCATCAAAGAGACGAGTGGTGGAATTTCAGATATGATGCCCAGGAGATTTTGAAACTGCTTTCGTCAGTCCGGGCAAAGCAAGGCCTCATTGTCGGCAAAATGAGTCTGTTGGGTTTCTCGTTGCAGAACGATGCCATGCTCACAAACCTTACGCTTGAAGTGATTAAGTCTTCTGAGATTGAGGGAGAGAGTCTCAATCTGGAACAGGTGCGCTCCTCGATAGCAAGAAGACTTGGTATCGAGACAGTCGGACTTGTGCCTACGTCAAGATATGTGGATGGTGTTGTGGAGATGATGCTGGATGCGACCCTGCATTATCAGAACCCGGTAAGCGACGACCGGCTGTTCGGATGGCACAATGTGTTGTTCCCTTCTGGGAGAAGTGGCCTCTACTCCATTGAAGTGGGTAGATACAGGTCGGGCGAGATGCAGGTCGTCTCAGGACCAATGGGGCACGAAAAAGTTCATTATGAGGCTCCTAAACCGGAAAGGGTGGCAGGAGAGATGGCTCGTTTCATCTCTTGGGTGAACGCAGATACAGGACTTGACCCAGTGCTCAAAGCAGCAATTGCACATCTATGGTTCGTTTCAATACATCCTTTCGATGACGGGAATGGCAGGATTGCCCGTGCACTTACCGAATTGCTCCTGTCGCGTGCTGACGGCACGGGTAAACGTTTCTACAGCATGTCGAACCAAATCAATACCGACAAGAATGCCTATTATGATGCCCTTGAAATTGTGCAGAAAGGCGACGGTGACATAACATCTTGGATAATATGGTTCCTTCGCTGTCTTGAACGGTCACTCGATTCTACATCAGATACATTATCAAAAGTACTTTGCAAGGCGAAGTTCTGGGAATTTCATTCAGGCATCAAGTTGAACGACCGCCAGATAAAACTGATAAACATGCAATTTGACGGTTTCTTTGGGAAACTGAGCAGCGGTAAATGGGCTAAGATTGCCAAATGTTCTTCAGACACTGCGCTGAACGACATCAATGACCTCGTGAGAAAAGGACTCCTGAAAAAGAATGGCGAAGGCGGACGGAGCACAAGTTACTCTTTGATATTGCCGGAATAACGTGGGTCAGTGAACCTATTTATCTGATAGTTAGTCCTGAAGGGACGGCATAATACAGCGCAGGGTGTGAACCCTGTGTAAAAAAGTTTAGTGCGTTATGAAAAAGTCAATTTTTGCCGTGATGGCATTTGTGTTAGTTGCACGAAAAAATCGAAAAGCGAGATTAACGTGGTTGTCAGCGATGTGACGGACTCCACAGCTGTTTTGAAATGCGAGTTTGCGCCACAGAAGTCGGTGAGATACAAATGGAATATTGAATCTTTTCCTGCTGGATGGAGAGACTGCATTGCTTGAAAAACAATGACGAAGCTTGTCAAATCGTCGCCCATTCGTCGCCCAACCTATCCATTTGACCCTTCTGTAATTATATTGTCAAGAATCTTTTCTACTATGATTTCAACAAGCTGCTTAAGATATTTCTCACGTCTGATAATCATTGTGTTACTAATTTTCAGTGAATAAAAAGGGAAAAATTGCCCATAATTGTCAATGGAACATGGTTAATGTCAAATGTATCAATATATTATATGTGGTAAAGATTTAGAAACTCAAGTTTCGCAAGTCACAATAAGCTCTGTAAGAGCGAAATAGTATAGCACAGGGCGTGAGCCCTGTGTAAAGATGGTCAATACGTTAATAGAGTGCCGTAGGTACGACACATTTAGATGGCACGTACGTTGAAAATAA
>JAZRYS010000197.1:0-1058 GCA_045600865.1 Candidatus Aphodosoma sp. | reverse complement strand
TGTTATCTCAAACGGATGCATATAGAAGCCAAGGCGGTAATACCCGATGTCTGCCAGGTACTCTTTGGCTTTCGTCACATCGGAAATGACCACACCACGACTGCGGAGGATGCGTATCTGCTCATCGTATGTCGTTGCTTGCTTTGTATATGCGATTCTTGTTATTGCCATAATGGTTTATGAAAACGGATGCAAAGATACATATTTTTTTTGAGAATAGGTAGAAAAATAGGAGAATTCATCACATAGACACCCCAAAGTGTTCTTTGCAAGGAAAATCTCCTGATTATTCAGACAAAAAACAGATGGTACATCAATCTATCATCTCCACCAGTTCACGCTTCATATCCATGTCGATCTCACGATAGCGAGCAAAGGCACGGCTACCATCAGTGTGACCAGAGAGTGAAGCAACGAGACTCGGATCCTTCACCTTCTTATAGAGGTTACCGATAAAGGTCTTGCGTGCAGTATGGGTTGTTGCTACATCGCACAGCGGCTTCATCTCAGACTCTCTTGTCATAAGGTTGATGATAACGACCTTTCTGCCAATGCCGACATGCTTGACAATGTTGCGGATGTTCTTGTTGTAGTCGCTGTAGTTAAACTTTGGCAGGATGCGGTCACCAAGGTCATTGTATTTTTCAAGGATAGCCTTTGCCTTGTCATTGAGTGGTACACGAATGGTACGAGGATTGTGTCCCTTGGTCTTCTCTGCGATGTATTCGATTGCTCCGTCAACGATGTTGTCCTTACGCAGAGTGATCAAATCACCTGCACGACAACCTATCAGACACTGGAACATGAAGATGTCTCGATACACCTGCATTCCTCTACAGCATCCGCTGAGGTCTGCATGATACACCTTGTCTCGCTCTTCAAGATTGAGATAGAAAGGAGGGCCGTAAATTACCTTGGGAGTCTCGAAGGTTGCAAACGGATCGTTGATAGTGAGCTTGTTCTTCAGACAATAGTTGATGACGGTGTGTATGCGACGGAAGATCGTATTGAGGCTGTTCTCTGACTGTTCGCGTGGCGCATAGCACTTTTCTACGTCT
>JAZRYS010000196.1:0-1308 GCA_045600865.1 Candidatus Aphodosoma sp. | reverse complement strand
GACAGCTGGAACAGGCTGCTTGACATGAAATACAACGACGGAGAAACCGTATATTACACATATAATACTGCAGGGCAATTGCTTAAAATGGCAGGAGATGCCGGTTATATTGACAATATCATATACGACATATTCGGCAACAGAGAGTTGTTGGAATATGGCAATGGAGCGACACAGGTGTATATGTATGACAATATGTTACGGTTATCAAGAACAAAATTGAGCACACCAGCTGAAGGACAGATTAAAGATATAACATACACATACGATGCCATCGGAAACATAGTATCGCAAAATAATCAGCAAAATGCTTTGCCTAATGGATTAGGTGGTGTATCTTTGCAAACGTATAAATATGATGCCATGAACAGGCTAACTCATTCATCTGGAGGCAATAGCGATGCTGGCGTATCGTATAATTTCCAACAGACCTATTCTCCGTCAGGAAGGATAGGCGACAAAACATGTGACTTCACTTTGCAGAATGACGGATTCTACTATGATGCATCCAGATATCAGATGCACGCACTGCGAAAGACCATAGATGGAACCACTGGTGTGCCTTGCGACTTCATCTATGACGAGAACGGCAATATGCAGGGGTACAGTGTAAAGAATGGAGCGTTCGTCTCATACAATATATGGAATGCGGCAAACCAGATGGTTGCAACCGGCAACACACGTGCCTGCGGGTATTACGGCTATGGCTATGACGGCAAGCGAAGATACAAGCTGACGGGCAAGACATCAGTGATGTCCGCCAATGCAGGAGATGTGGTGATGGATTTTTCGTTCGAAGACTACGTGCTCTATCCTAATTCATTCATCACCGGCACGCCTAAGGGATATACCAAACACTATTATGCGGGCAGCGATCGTATTGCGAGCCGTCTGATGAACTGCTGGCATTTCAACAAAGCAGTTGACCAGAATATGTATGATTCAGAGCAATATATATCGGAGGCTATTGATCTGAGCAACTACCAATTCGATTTCACGTTCAAGGAACGGCCTGCATATATGAATTACTATGCACCAGACTCTGTCATTGATATATATGGCAACAAGCGTCCAAGCGAGATTAAATTTCCTATACTAAGATTAGCAGGTTGTTTCAAGAAAGATGATATAGTCCATTATAACTGCGAAATGCTTGCTGACAATGACTGTAAATCAGAATTGTATTTCACCCATTCCGACCACCTTGGCAGCTCATCATGGACGACAGATGCCAGTGGCAAAGCCATCCAGCACATAGAGTATCTGCCATTCGGCGAAGAGTTCGTCAACCAGCACATTACATCGTAC
>JAZRYS010000195.1:0-12057 GCA_045600865.1 Candidatus Aphodosoma sp. | reverse complement strand
GCATAGTCTCTCTTTTCCTCTGCCTCCCTTGCTTCTTGTTCCCTTTGTTCTTTGCTTTTGAATATGTAGTCGAGAAGTCCCATTTATTTCGATAAGTTTTTCATACAAGAGATTCCAAGTTTACGTTCAATCTCAGCTATGCTTTTAAAAGAGAAGTTGGTGTTGCCGGAGAGAATGCGACTTACGTATTGTGGTGACACACCAAGCTTGTTGGCAACGTCAGAACGAGATAATCCATTTTCCTGCATGTAGTCAACTATGGACAAGGCTATACCGCGTGACCATTTAAGCCATACCTCGTTCTCTTGACGCCACTTCGCGTCTTCTGTGAAAGTTGAAGGCTGATGACTTCGATGAGCCTCCAAGAATTGCAAGGTCTTTTGTTTCATTGATTATTCGTTGCCTTTAATCTTAGCGCAAAGTTATACATAAAAATCAAATTGTGCAACCTTTAAGTTTCAAAATTGTAGAAATGCACAAGTCTTTAACACATATTTTGAATCTATGAGCTTTCTGTGTTGCATTTTGATAAACAAGGCAAAGATGTTCTTTGTACCTAATTGCATCAATGCCATCGAGGAGCGACGTGAGGAGATTCAGAAGGCTCGCGACATCGCCAAGAAGATGCTTGAAAAGTACGGTGCTGTTACCGCACGTATCAAGCAGTGCATAACCGTGATGTGTTACAGCACTATCTTCCCTCATGACTCGTACAAACGCAATGCTGTGAAGCATGCGTTTGAGCAGATTGTTGGACAACTCAAATAGTCAATTCATACAGGATTGAACTATCGAGCAGGAGAAACCGGCTGGTATAGGCAAACAGCTTATTACCAGTCGGTCTTTTGTTTGCGTAATCTCCTATAGATAGTTTCATTAGTTGTTAAGGTGAACAGTATTAGAGCCACCACTGATTTGCACAATAGATATAAAGTGTAATCTATTGTCTCATACAAAATGACATGGATACTTGGCGCACTCTTCAAGTGTCTGACGAAACTTGCGACATAATCCAGTGTATGGTGACTGTATTCAACGAATATTTCCCGGAGTTCGCCCTTGATGAATTCTGGAGGTTACAATGTAGCCGATGCTCCCCTGTTTCGGAGTTGTTCTACGAGATATTGAAATACTCATTGAGTTTATTCTGCCTTTGGGATTCATCGAATTCATATTTGAACCGATCATAGTAAACCATGTAACCTTTCTGCCCACGTTTATCAAAGTAAGTGGAATAATAATCTTCACCATAGAATTTTGATGCAAGATAATCGGTGCATGCTTCGTTATAGCCATTTCCCTCAGGAGTACTATTAGGAATACCATGGAACAAACTATGCATAAGTTCGTGAGTAACCGTAGATAGTATCTGATTTTCTGAAAATTCCTCATGCACAAAAACTACGATATCACCTTCGTTGAGATGTAAAATGTTGTTATCTGAATTAAATATACCATCTTCATGTTCGCTATATCTTATGGTTAATCCACGATATTCACTAGAAAAGAACGATTTCAATAGTTCTCGAAGACTACTCCAAGGCATATTTGCGAGTAATAGTTCATCAACTAATACCACTTGGGGTATTTCTTCCTTTGTAACATTTTCAGCATACTCACTTTGAGTAACCGCTGTAAATATGTGTTTTGCAAATTCTTCAATATTTGTTATGTCGTACATAATTATCTATATTTTCCCTTACTCTATCTTCGGCTTTTCAGGAACCGCCGTTGTTAATACTCTCGTTTTGTAAGCTTGCGTGCTTGGACATTTCGAAGGGGGATGAGCGGACGAGTGGCGCCTTGTGTCTTTACATCTGCCTTCTGATGTTCTTGCGAGTGCAAAGGTACGACGGAATTCGGAGTCGGGGAAATCTGATGGCTGAAGTGGACGTTTGTGCGTGAGTTAGGATAGTTTTTGTTGGTTTTGGGGATGCTGGGCTTAGTTTCTTCATTTGTTATGGTGTGGAGTTTAGCTGTGTCTGTTCCGCTGAAAGAGGTGGAAATGGTGGGTGATGATATGGCGGTGTGCCTTTGGAATCTTGAACCGATGATCACGGATGAATACCGTGCCACTCTGAACACCGTCAATATGATTGGCATTGACAATAACGGAGCGATGCAGACGGATGAAGTGTTCTGCGGGAAGGATCTTCTGCCATGCCGTCAATGGGAAGACAGAACATAATGGACGGGCGTTGCCGACGACATGTATGTCGCAATAGTTGTGGTATGACTCTATCCACAGGATTTCATCTATCTTGATGCGACGATAGACTTCGCTTACACGGAGAAAGATAGCATCATGATATGATGAGGGTTCAAAGTGGCAGACAGTATCCTTATCTACGATATGGAATGCTTGGAATACTTCTTCTGCATACTTCTTATCAACGGAGTATGAACTGCGCCCGGTGTAAATGATGTTGGCATCAATCCTGTCAACAAGTGAGAGGTTGAGGGCTTCGTTCCAACGTATTCTGGCGAATTTATTGGCTGGAAGATAAACGAGAATGTCAGTCAGCGAGGCAAGGGCTTTCAACTTGCAGTCCTTGGTGATGATAATACTTCTTCCCCTTTCATTGTCTGCTTGAATGCTTACGATGTAGTCATACTTCAACTTGATATGACAGTTTTCGTTGTCGGACGTTTCGCATAGTACGAATACAGCTTTTTCTGATGCGTAGTTGAATACATATGGCAGTGTGAAGTTGCCATTTTCATTGTCAGGATTCTGAATTTTGTTGTTCATATAGCTTGATGTTTAATAAGTAATGTCACTAAAATGTGACTTATAAATGTATCAAGCTACAAAAATATAGTCAGAATTGTGGAAGGGCAAAACTGTTATCCGAAGTGGACGATTGTGCGTGAGTTTGTACTATTATCTCATCCGTCCTTTGATTTCAAACACATTAATATGAACATAGAATGGAAAAGCACTGCTAGAGGTGTGGTTTTATTTGGATGCTTACTTTGCCTAATTTGAGACTTAATGGAGGATTATACCAAGACCTAATATAAGATGGGCATTGGATGAAATAGAGAATCAGATAATAATAAACGGAAACCGACTGGCTCTTGTGGCTTAATGTGTTGCCGCAGAGTCAGTCGGTTTGATTATTTGTCAGGGATTGTGGTTACCACTGCTTACCCCAGATGTCGGATGATGTACTTCCTTGTTGATCATCATCTACGTAATCATTGGTGATAGAGAATGTTGTTGGTTCACCAGGACTTCCGCAGATGATGTCGTTGCTATTTATCTCTATTACCTTCATTGAAGGTTTCTTGTATTCTTTCTTATTCATAGTCGTTCTTCCTTTACTTTACGACAATCTTTTTGCCATTCACAATGTTGATGCCCTTTTGGAACTTGTTCAGACGAACACCGCTGACAGAGTAAATGCCAGTTGGGGAATTAGCGGAGTCTTTGCTTATGCGTTCGATACCATTCGCTTCATCCTCTGCAAACACCATGCGGAAAGCTTTGGCTGGTGATGAAGATTGAACGATGAAGGCCTTGTTGGCTGCAAGCATGGTTGAAGGGTTCATCCTGTAGAAACCGAGTTGGTTCTGACCGTAGGAGAGCATGTAGTAGCTTGCGGCATCCTGAGCCGTCGCAACATCCACACCATCGAACTGGTTGCCCTCAATGTTAGCAGCCCCCGTCTCATTGACAGCCATCTCTATCTCGCCACTTACATCAGAGTAGAGCAGCACTGCCTCGCCCTGTGGCAGTATGTTGCCTTCGATGGCTGTCATTCTGATCACATCGCCATCCACTTCTGCCGTATAAGCCTTCACGCCCTCAGGCAGGGTGTAAGCCTCCAGGCTGCTGTAGAAGGTGGTGTAGTAGTTGCCGGCATGGTCAGGATCCTCGTTGGCACGAAGCGCAACGGAGGGTGTGCCACGGAAGTGCGTCATGCCAGAGACGTTGTCAAGGTCGTAGGTCACGGTGGCATTGTTGACGGTGAGGTTCATCTCCTCGCCATCGCTGTTGAAGGTGATATGTGCGCCCTCCAGCAGATGCTCGTTCTCGATGGGATTGCCCGTGCCGGTGAAGTTGATGCGCAGGGCATTATCGTCCGTCTGTGCCATGATGCCTGCCGAGCAACAAAATGCCGCAAGTAGGGATAATATTGTCTTTCTCATGACGTTACTCATTTACTCGGTAATAATCAACACTTTCCACCTCGCTGGTCTTGAACTCATACACCTTGCCATCCTTCTTGGTTACTTTCAGGCGCATACCGGCACCGGTAGGTTGAGTGATTTGACCTGCCCCTATCTGCGAGTTGTACTTCTTCAGTGTGTTGATGTCGCTCAACGCCTCGTCACGCAGACTCTTGGCCGCATCATTGCTTGTTGCCTGCTTTATCTGCTGGATGTAATCCTCGCCGATGTTTTGTATAACGCTTGCGGTTCCCACTGTGGCATTGCTGACGGTCGTGATGTAATCCTTTATCTGCTTGAACATCCAGTTGCCGGGCAGGTTTCCCACAATGCCCTGTTTACCCACCATAGCATCTGGAGCAATGAGTGTGCCCTCCGTTCCATAAGCCGTACCATCGAGCCAACGGGTAAAAGCATTACCATTTTCTATAGTTGAGATTCCACCCAGGGTGACTTCTGTAATCTTCTTACATCCCATGAACATCTCATAATATCCAGTCCAAGCAACGTATGTTGCCAAGAGCTCGGGTGCTGTTTCGAGGTACTGGCAATTCTTGAACATATTCTCGTACGAACCCTTTATCACGCTGACGGCAGGAAGTTCAGGTGCCTCCGTGATGCCGGTTTCTTCGAACATACCCTTGTAGCAGCGCTCGCTAATGGATGTAGCCGGCAGCTTTGGAGCCTTGGTCAGCGAGACACACCCTTTGAAGAGATTAGCGAAAGCAAACGGCGTTCCTATATTGTTCTTTTGGACCGTGGCATCCAGCAGTGACATGATGTTTCCGTCTGCCTCTATCGTTCCTGTGCCCGTCATGGTGAATGTCCAGTAATTTCCATTCGAGGATATTCTTCCAATCGTTTCTGCCGTTCCATGACGGAAGTAGCATGTCTCACCTGCTCCTATCTCCACGATGTTGCTGTTCGTGGCAGTGAGTGCTACCGATGTCCAGTTGGTTTTATCAAAAGAATACTGAAGATCATAATCTGCTGGCGTACCGTTCTTTTCCATACCGATGGTCACACTGCCGCCTACAGCCTTCATCGTCAGGTAATCACGATTCTCATACTCTTTCTTGCGTGTGTTGTTTACGTAGCTACAGACAGTGCAAGTATAGAAGGCAGCCCCATCTGATTCGTAGGTATGGTTAGCGAGGTCAAATATTTTATTCACATCGCACGTGCCTTCGGTTCCGAGACATGCATGCCAATGCTGGTTGGCATCGCTTGACCAAACGTCAGCCTTCACATGTTCATGCATTCTTATCTGATTTACATAGCCACACGCACTACATGTATAATAGGCAGCACCACTCTCACGTGTGTCAGCATAGGCATGATCCTCGTACTGCACCGTTCCACATAAGGTGTGCGAAATATCATCAGTCTTACATTCCCTCTTATGCTGCTTGTCGTTATGTTGGCTCCATTCATCAGGGTAGGTGTGTTGATGTGGAATCTGGAATACTGCCTTAAATTGTTTTGACCATACATGATCAAACATCACTTCTCCCGTCATATAAGTTTGGACATACGACCTGAAAAAATCTATGCTCATGTAATGGATATAACCATCTTTAGATGTTGTATAATAAAGCCTTCCTGTTTCCTTGTCATAATTTACATTATTCCAATCAACTACAGAAGATTTTCGTTCCTTAAATATCGCATAACGATAGCAATCTTCTTTGAAATTTCCATATGTTTGAAAATACAAGAAATATCTTGGTGAGGAGTCGAAATTAAACTGAAATTGTATGTCGCTTGTCGAAGATGACTCTGACTCATGGACTGTTAAGTCTAATAATCTATAAGTTTTATGATCGTCCTCCGCTGTTGGGCGTCTAACGGGTAATTCCACTATTCTGGTCTGCGCCCACGCTCCAGTCACACTCCCGAGCATGACGAGCAGCATTAAAATAAATCGTTTTGCTTTCATATTTGTTTTGTTTTTATTTTTCAGATTGTGAATACACAAAGGAGTCTGCATGTCACTCTATGCAAGTGCTCACGCAGACTCCTTTACTTTGTCTAAACTATTGTTGGTCAGAAAGATAATACTTACCCCCCCCGAAGAAATAATTCTATTTCTATACTGTCCTGAAACGGTAATGCAAGCGGACA
The DNA here is from genome assembly GCA_045600865.1 of Candidatus Aphodosoma sp. Classification (GTDB taxonomy): domain Bacteria; phylum Bacteroidota; class Bacteroidia; order Bacteroidales; family Paludibacteraceae; genus Aphodosoma. The sequence continues at coordinate 5,757 of JAZRYS010000195.1, read as the reverse complement.
CGCTATAACAAGAAGTCTCTTGCAAAGACCTCTCTGAATACTGGTATGTCGCAGTGCGTTTCATCTTGTAAATCGTACTTTAATGTGGAACATCATGGGCAGGATTAGCGTCTTGAGAAACAAGACTTATCCATCCGCCCGCGCTCTATGAGCGCAAAGGTACGACTTTTTTTTCGAATTTTTGCATGTCAGCGCGAGTAAAAGTGCAAAGGAGGCTTCATTTTTAACACTTTTTGCAACCTTAGCATCACAATCAGGGTGATTTCAAGCAGAAAAAGACTTTGCTTATAGGGAATACCTCTCGTCCCTGAGTATTGATTGTCAATGTTGCAATGGTGTTTCGAGGAGCTTTGCGTTCCTTGTATTGAAGTTCAATGATCAGACCATGTATTTTATCAATGGCGGTATAGCACAAGTAACCACCTCTATTGCGAACGCATGACATTCTTCCATCACAGAGTCTGACGAACATGATAAGAGTTTCTGTTTTGTCTTTGACCTTCATCTTCCTATACTGCTCTTTTCCTGCATACGTTGCTCCAACAGGACTATCACCAGGCATGAGAATTTGATAAGCAGACGATTGCCTCAGGTTGCTGCCCACAACACTGTCACACTTTTTGGGGAAAGGTTTTCGTGAAATCCGTCTATACACCAGTCGGATATAGGCTCGACATCTGCCTATCAGCCTTCTTAGAAATCTCATCGATAGGACTGGCTTTTACGTTCGAGATTATCCTGAGCAGCCTGGACTTTCTTCAATGCGTCAATAGCCTTGCCAGATTTCATGCGGTCAATATTCAGCCGAAGTTGACAATGAGGACAGACAAGAGCAGAGGCTGTGATAATGTGCATTATCGTTGTGGGTATGAATTTGCCACATTGAGGGCATTTCATTCCTGGCACCTGCTTAGTTTCTGATGTGCCGTGGGTAGTATTGCTTGTCAAATTATTCATTTTCTGCGCCTCCTGTTTCTGGGGTTGGTAATTCCTTATCATAGTCTGTTGGTTCTGAGACGTTCATGTTGTTTGCTGCTACATGAAGTAAGTTAGACAGTCCAGCTGGCATGTCAGATTGTCGCATCTTTACTTTTACCTTCATGTTGGCGGCAAGGCTCTGCTGAAGTTCTCCTTCATGCTTGCCACTTCGCGGAGCAAGCGAGGCGCGCATCTTCATGCCCATTGGTTTGTCCGACTGTTCTGTTCTGCCCTTTTCATACGAGAACGTCTCTTCCACCTTCTCGGTGAGAGCATCGATGATTTTGATGTCAAAGTCGAAATCTGCTTCCTCAACATGAAGAAGAGGGAGCGGAAGGAGCGTTAGCAGCGGAACACTCACCTCTCTCTTGTAAATCCTGCCATTGGCATCCTTTTCGTTGTAGGAGAAAGTCAGCATTCTCAGTTTGCCCAAATCTCCTGTAGCAGCATCATATCCCTCGAAGGCAATCTTGATGAGGTAGTCCATATACTTCTGCGCTGACATGGCATCAGCCTCGATTGTTGCCACAAGAGGTGCTGCAATGAGATGCTGCAACTCCAGAACCTGACTGCTTGTTCTTGATATGTTGTTCTGTTCGCTCATAATACGTGATGTGGTTTATTCAGATGGGAATTTAATTTCAAAATTGTCAATCCAACTTGAATCATCAAGTTCGGTGATGTTACAGGTTGTTGGCGAGAACTTCAGTTTGAAACTGTGAATGGCTTCTTCGGGCAGTTTGGAGAGCTCGTCGGATGTGATAGCGACATCAAGTTGAGGAAACGTCTTGCGTTGCTTGAAGTTTTCATCTTTTGCCTGAAGGAGTATCTCTGCCCTGATGGCATCGTAGATATTCGTTGCTACAAGTTCGCGTAATGCAGGTCCGTCAGGTCCTGTAAACAGTACATCGTTGGCTGAGTCATTCAAGACCTTCTTTTTCAGAGTGTTCGTCATCTTGTCATAAATAACGTCAGTCAGCAACTCGCCCGTTTCGTGGTTGACAATGTCGCGCAGTGAACCGTCAAACGAGTTAGCAAGCGCACGGGCAACATATATGATGTATTGTTTATTGGCGTCAGGATATTGTTTGTAGTCGAGAAACACGGTACTGATTTCCTCTTTCTGAGTCGTATTCTTGGAAATGGTATCGAGTGCGACTGTTGCGACGATCTTGGCGCACTCCTGTGATAGTTCTCTGATAAACTTCTTGATTTTACCGATGCGAAGATTGGACTGCTCGAGATTCTCATCCGAACTGTTTACTCCGTACTTTAACTCCAATTCCATGTCGCTGATGATGACTCCAGGAAGTTGGAAGTCACGCGTCTTTCCTTCTTTTCCGTAAGATTCGCTGAGCGAATATGAATACAGGTTTGCTTCGTGCTGTGCGGCAATGATGTCGCGCAGTATTGATCCAATGACTGAATGTAGCTGTGCCATAATACTTTTCTTGATTTTCGTTTGACTGAAGATGTTTGTTAAGGAGGGATGCAGGTACGAGACCCGCATCCCGAATGTTTGAACGATTACGAAAGGTTATGCATCCTTGGCCTCACTCTGTTCAGGAGTCTTGTTGGCCTCCTTAACATTGATAGTGACTGTGCGCGTGCCGGCCTTGAAAGTAACATCGCCAGTAGCCTTCAAGATACATACAAGGCTGTCATCAACGATGTCCTTGTCTGCCTTACTTTCATCAAATGTGATTTCGTCAGGCTTCAGAACGCCATCCTTGTCCTTGAATGTGATGTAAACCTTGTCGCCAACCTTTGCCTCATTGGTACTTGCTTCAAGCATACCGTTGGCATCGCAAACGTCGAGTGAGTTGCCGAGCATTTCGAGCACCTTTGCAAGACCTGCAGGCATACTGTCCTGACCAGCCTTGACATTTACGTCGATGGTTGACTCTACACTGTACTTTGACTCTTCGGTTGCCTTTGAGTCCTTCTTTGAGGAATAGTTAGCCTTCATCTTCAGCTCAGCCTTGAAAGGACCAAAACCGATCTTTGCCTTTGCTTCACCACCAGCATCAAGAGCTTCAGAGCTGCTATTCTCGTTGTATGAACTTGAAGAAGCAGAGACATTGGCCTTGAAGTTGATGTCGATAGTGTGGATAGCAATGTAAGGAATTGGAACAATGGTGAGCAGAGGAACGTTGAGCTGAACGAGATGACCGCCCTGAATGAATGAGAACGATACGTTGACCGCCTTCTTCTCTCCATTTTTATCGGTGTAGAGACCAACCTCCTGGATAAACTCCCATGTTGTCTTGGCTGCCATTGCCTGTGCTTCGATACAGGCCTTGAGCGGACCGCCAATCATTGAGCCGAAAGGAATTGCCTGCAGCGCATTGGTTGCGACCTGTGCAGGAACTGAACTTACTGCCATAATGTTTTTCTTTTTGAATTGTGATGCCTACTCTGTTCACTGCCTTGGGTTTTATGTCCTCCGGCAGACGCGTCATTTGGTTATAATGCCGTCAGAGATTACCTTCGGTCAGCACGGCTTTTCGGCTTCTGCCGTGCAAGCTTACGTAATTTTGCCTTTCCTTGACTTTAGAGGCTTGGCTTCTGTTGTTTCTTGTTTTTGGTTATTTGCCTCGCCCTTTGTCTCGGATTGACGATGCAAAGGTACGATGAGGTTGGGACGTGGCAAAAACTGATGGCTAAAGTGGCTTTTTGTGCGTGAGTTGCATTACTTTATTCGTTTATACTCACCACCTGGGGACAGAAACAGCTCATCCTTGTCAGTATCATAATGTATAAGGATTCTACCTTCTGCCTGAATGTAATAGCCGTAGTTGGTAGTTACCACAGGGTAGGCAATGGAGCAGGTATCGCCAGTGTATGTCTTGTGATGGACAATGGCGGTGAGCGTGTCGTGGTGGTTCTCAAAGGTGATGTCTGACCTGTTCTGTACGCTATACCATCTGCCTGATGGATATTCTGCGGGCTGAGTGGAACATGCAGAGAATGCCAATAGCACTAACAGCAATAGGGAATGTCGGATAGTTTTCATTGTTATTTTGCCATTTTTGTTGGCAAAGTAACGAAGAATTGGTTTGTGATAGTAGAAGGAATATCTAAACTGGACATTTGTGCGTGAGTTGTGAAGTTCGAGCCTTTGCAGGATGACGAACACACGCACAAAGTAATGGTTCGGATTTTATTTTCATCAAGGTCGGAATCTCGGAACTAACTTTGCATCCGCAAGCTTACACGAACCATTTAAAATAAAGTACAAAAATGAAAACTATAAAGTATCAAAGTACAGGTGAGGAAGTAAGATTGCTTCGCTCACTTTTGGGTCTGGCAGAGAGCCAGGAGTTTGATGTCGAAACAAATGACAAGGTTGTAGAGTTTCAGAAGAGCCATGGTCTTACGGCTGACGGCATCGTGGGCTATCGCACCTGGGAGGCTCTGCTTTTTCAGGGTGAGAAGCCTATGCGTGGCATCAATGAAGAGGACTTCAAGAAGGCTGCTCGCCTCCTTGACTGTGAGCCGGAGGCATTGAAAGCTGTGCAGATGGTTGAGACTGGTGGTAGAGGTGGCTTCTTCAGCAATGACAAACCTGCAATCCTGTTTGAGGGGCATATCTTCTGGAAGCAGCTGAAGGCTCAGGGTATCAATCCACTTTCTGTAGTGAAAGGCTACGAGGATATTGTCTATGAGAAATGGACAAAGTCGCACTACAAGGGTGGCGTGAAGGAGTATGACCGTCTGGAGCGTGCAAGGAAGATCAACCGTGATGCCGCTGATGCATCGGCAAGCTGGGGTATGTTCCAGATTATGGGATTCAACCACAAGGCTTGCGGCGAGAAGACGGTATCGGGATTTGTGGAAGCTATGTGTCGCTCAGAGATTGACCAGCTTCTGCTCAGCGCGAGGTTTATCAATGGTAATAAGGTAATGCTCGATGCTTTGCAGAAGAAGAACTGGGCAGCATTTGCCAAGGCATACAATGGTCCGGCATACGCTCAGAACCAGTACGACGTGAAGTTAGCTAATGCTTACAAGAAGTGCTTGTCATAATTCTGTTCTTGTGCGCACGCGTGTATATTACAAATGTGTCATCTAAAACTTAATGATATGAAGTACAAATCAAATTTGATTATTGTAGGAGTCTTGAGTATGCTCCTATTTGGAAGTTGCGAGATCAATCCTATGGTAGATTCTTCCCCTTCTGTTAAGCAGATTGATATGACAGTGATGGTTCCTGTTGAATCTACGTCTTTGGGGTATTTCGACTATATCGTGCGGTACTCTGACAACAACGGCTTGATACAAGTCGATACAATCCGCAAAGAGAACGGTGGTATTGTTGTGGAGGATTGGGGAAATGGTGGCTTGATTGAGATTGGTCTTGCAGAATGCAGGACAGGATTCGACAACCACAACTACTATGTAAAGACCTACAGTTACACATCGCTTCCTATATCAACTAGCGTGACTGTAGAACTTATCCCCAAGTTCTCTAAAGACTCCGTGGTTTCGTTCTCATTCATAACACCGAAGCCATACATCTATCCGAATGTGTATTTCTCGGAATCATCGATACCGAAGGAAAGCATCAAACGAACCTTGGACGGAATCAATGTACTACGAATAGATTCCATGACCATCGGCAAGTTCCTGTCCATCTACGGTGACACCTTCACCTCCTGTTGTCAGGTCAAGGAATGCAACGGCATTGATACAACTTTCTACTGATTTATCTGATCGGTGATTAGCGAAACAGGGCATACGATTTCGAACCGTATGCCCTGTTATGATTTGGTAAAG
>JAZRYS010000194.1:0-1632 GCA_045600865.1 Candidatus Aphodosoma sp. | reverse complement strand
CATTACTTGATGACGCACCCAATGCTGTCTGATAAGCACTTTTCGTTCCACATGGCACGTAATATGTCGGGTTGGCACGATAAAAACAGTCAAGACCAATTGTTGGCGGTGTTGCTCGTTTGAAATAAACGCTCGTCAAGCCAGTACAGCCTTGGAAAGCCTGAAAGTCAATACTCGTGACACTGTTTGGTAGCGTCACGCTCGTCAAGCCTGTACATTTATAGAAAGCTCTACCCGCAATTGTGGTAATGCCAGAAAGAATTGTATATGAACCACTGTACGAAGTCGGCATATAGGCAAAAATGGTGTTATTATAGAGAGGAGCAGTTATGCCTGTACAGCCTCTGAAAGCATCATAGCCAATACTCGTGACGCTGTTAGGTATCGTCACACTCGTCAAGCCTGTACAGTCCTCGAAAGCACCACCCGCAATTGTGGTAATGCCGGAAGGAATTGTATATGAACCACTGTATGAAGTCGGCATATAGGCAAAAATGGTGTTGTTATAAATCGGGGCAGTTATGCCTGTACAGCCTTGGAAAGCAGAAGAGCCAATACTCGTGACAGTGTTTGGTATCGTCACGCTCGTCAAGCCAGTACAGCCAAAGAAAGCATAATTGCCAATACTCGTGACACTGTTTGGTATCGTTATGCTCGTCAAGCCTTCACTGAAACAGAAAGCATCATTGCCAATACTCGTGACACTGTATGTTTTTCCTGAATACGAGACTGACGACGGAATAGTGACACTTCCGGAATATGAATTAGTGTTTCTATATGTCACACTCACACTGGTATTACTCAGAATGGTGTAATAAATGCCATTATAGACAAAGTCATATCCCCACAAACTGATGCTCATGGTCAACGACAGGAATAACAAAACTAATGTTTTAGTTCTCATAACAATATGATTATAAGTAATATACAATAAATATTCAAGACTACTGGCAATACAGCCATATCCGGCTGCAAAGTTACGAATAATATCCGACTCTGCCAAATTCGGTTTTATCTGGCTTTATTTCGCCAACTCATGTTTGATGTCATTGACGATGTAAGTATCGGACATTATCTGATATCCGTATTTCGGGTCGTGCAGTTGCTCAGCCACGGTTGTACTATAGAACAAAAGCAACGCACGTTGCGGAGAGATTTGCAGCTCATCAGCCAACTGCATGATGATTCTGGTGATTTTACGGTACAGTATATGTTCATTCATAGGGCAATACAATATTCCGTCAGATGTTATGCTCATAGTTGTAAAGTGTTTCTATAATGTCATCTGCCACGTAATTGGCACTCTGAGTATGGAGAGTATCGTAATACTTGATCAGTCGCCCCTCTATGAGCCCCTGACGATTCAACCGTTCGCAAAGCTCACCTGTGCTGATACCCATCTTGCGTGATGCCGACTCAATGGCTATCACGCAGAATTGCATTACGTCACTCTCTCTTGTCCTGGGTAATCCTTCCATATTTAGCTAATAGTTTATTCAAGTTTCGCAAGTATTAGCCCTGAAAGGGCGGCACATACCAGCGCAGGGCGTGAGCCCTGTGTATGAGGTTGTTATAATATTTAAGTCCTGTAAGGACGACACATTTATTTTCACCGTACGTACCATCTAAATG
>JAZRYS010000193.1:0-12405 GCA_045600865.1 Candidatus Aphodosoma sp. | reverse complement strand
AGCAAGATTCTGCAGTTGTGGCTAACTTTGCAATCGACCAGCATGTCGTTAGAGCAGATGTAAACAACTCAGAGCTTGGTACAGTTGCCGGTGCAGGCACATACGACTATGATGCACAGGTTACACTGACAGCAACCCCTGCTGATGCTCACAGCGTATTCGTTGGCTGGAGCAATGGTGCAACTGCTAACCCATACGCATTCACCCTTGCAGGTGACACAACCGTTACGGCAATGTTTGCTGCTGACGTTCACACAATCACCGCTACAGCTGACCCTACAATGGGTAGCGTAACAGGTGCAGGTGCTTACACTCACGGCACAATGGCAACATTGGTTGCAACAGCAAACGAGCACCACCACTTCGTCAACTGGAGCAACGGTCTTACCGTTAATACATTCAGCATACTTGTTGACAAAGACTCTACAGTTGTGGCTAACTTTGCAATCGACCAGCACGTAGTTACGGCTAACGTAAACAACAATGCTCTCGGTACAGTTGCCGGTGCAGGCACATACAACTATGGCGCTGTAGCAACATTGACAGCAACCCCTGCCGTTCACGCAGTATTCACAGGCTGGAGCAACGGTGCAACAACACCTACAATCAACATCACTGTTGCAGGTGACACAACCGTTACTGCAATCTTTGCTGCTGACAGTCACGTGATTTCTGCAAATGCTGACCCTACAATGGGTAGCGTTACAGGTGCAGGTACTTACACTCACGGCACAATGGCAACATTGGTTGCAACAGCAAACGAGCACTATCACTTCGTTAACTGGAGCAACGGCTTGACCGTTAACACATTCAGCATACTTGTTGACCAGGATTCTACGGTGACTGCAAACTTTGCAATCGACCAGCATGTTGTTACGGCAAACGCCAACAACTACGACTATGGTACTGTTGCAGGTGCAGGCACATACAACTATGGTGCACAGGTTACACTGACAGCAACTCCTGCTTATCACTACATATTCTCAGGCTGGAGCAATGGCGAGACTGCCAACCCACTCACATTCACTCTTGATGGTGATGTCAACGTTACGGCAATCTTTACATTCGCAGCCCCTGTCACTGAGTACGTTTACGTAACATACTGTGACAATGAGACTGAGGGTACTAAGTTCGAGGGCTACAATGCCGGCATATATGATGTGGTAAATACGTATGTCACAGCAATTGGCCGCGACTCTGTAGTTGACAGCGTAGTGACAATCCTCCCTACATACAACTTGTCTGAATACGAGACAATCGAGGTGGGCAAGTCACTTGAATGGCATGGCAGGACAATAGTAGAGGCAACTGACGGTGACTACACTTACGTTGACTCTGCGAAGACAGCTGCAGGTTGCGACTCTGTGACTACTCTCTATCTGCATGTAACACCAGTCGAGACTGGCGTTGAGGTGATTAGCGACATCAAGATGCCAATCATCGTGGCTCCAAACCCAATCGTAACAGGTATGACGACATACGTCAACCACGACTGGAGCGAGGAAGAGCGCGAAGGCATGTATGTTGAGATAATTGACAACTTCGGAAAGGTAATCGACCACTTCACTCCAGAGAACTTCCCAATCGAGGTTAGAGGTGACATGGCAAGCGGAATCTATCATATCCGCGTCGTTACCGGCACCCAGGATGTCTATGTAGAGAAGCTCATCGTGGAGTGAGCAAATATTCGAGGCTGCCCGAAATGTTTCGGACAGCCTCTTTTTTTGAAAAATAATTTGGTGATGTCAAAATAAATGCTTAACTTTGCAGCGAATTTTATATAACACGGAAAATCAACAGTAAAATTATAATTTATGGTAAGAAAATTACTTTTCATTCAGGTGATTGCATTGTTATGCAGTGCTGCGTATCTCAGCGCTGAACCAACAAGCAAGACTCGCCTTAACATCGTTTCGACTCAGATTATGTCGTCGAAGACATACGACAGTAGAAACGTCTTGCAGGTTATCAATGCCGGCACATTGGTGGGAGTGGAAGAAGGCCATCAGGTTACACTTTCTGCCATTGCATATTGCACGGAAGGTCCTGATGTCGGTAAAAACAAGAGGGCGATTGTGAGGTATTCTCTTTCCGGTCGTGACGCATCTCTTTATGAGTTGGCCAACGACTCGCTCGTACTCACGTGTGACATCCTTCCTTTCCAGGTGACAGCATCTGGTGTGGATGTGGAAATAGTGAAAATGGTTGATGGCAATGCTGAGGCCGTAATCAGCCAGCAGCCAAGAATGAACCCTGTCGTGGGCAGAGACGTCATCACGCTGAGAGTCAGTGCTTCGTTTGAAGATGCTCTGCCAGGTGTGGATAAGACTGTCACCTTGCACTATTCAATTGCAGGCGACAATGTGAAAAACTATGTCGCACCTGCTGACAGCCTGTTTACACGCCATGGTAAGATTCTTGAATACATTACAATAGACGGCCAGGATGGTGGCAATGCGTTCACTGACGCAACTGCCGGTTGGTGTCAGGAAACGACGTCAATCCTGTCGTTCAAGACTCTGACAGGCGACCCTATTGAATATTCAGTGAAGTTCTCGGACGAAGCTAAAGCTCAAGGTTTCGAGGATATTGAATGGGAAGAAGTCATTGACGGCAACAAGGTCCTAATAGATATCCCAATGGATTGCAAGGATGGTGTCTATAATGCAACCATCTGTCTCAGAAACGAATTGGGCTTCAGCACTGACCCTATTGCGGCTACAGTTAAAGTGCTCGTCAATTCCAACACTGTGATTGCTCTATTCTCGAATGTAGTGGCTGTTGACGATATCTATGGCAACTACCGCACTTACCAGTGGTACAAAAACGGGGAGAGGATAGTTGGTGCAAATCGCCAGTTCTATCAGGATCCTGATGGCCTCAACGGACTCTATTATGTGGTCATAAATGAGGGCGAGATTGACGAATACATTACTTGCGAGAAGCAGTTTGTGACTGAAAGCGAGCCTGCAAAAATAAGGAAAGAGATCCGTGAAGGCAGAATGTTCGTCGTAATGCCTGACGGGACAGAGTTTGACGTTGAAGGCAGACGTGCTAAATAAACATAGGAGGAAATGATATGAAGAAAATTATTATATTATGTGCAGTGGCTCTTTTTGCCATTTCAACTGTAGCTGCCAACGACTCTGTCTCTGTCGAGAATTGCAAATACAGAAACTATTTTGTGATGGATTTCGGTGGCGGTATGCATACCTATCTTTACAAGACCAATGACGGTAAGGTGCTTCCAAGTGCCGGTGGATTGTTCCATCTGGGTTATCAGTTGATGTTCAGCAAACACTGGGGATTCGGTTTCCAAGTTGGTGTCTCTTCGTACAGGACTCTTGCTGACTACTACTTCAAGTTGACTCAGGAGGGTGCCACTCATCCGATGAACAATATGCCTTTTACTGGTTATACTGATTTCAAATACTGGCGCGAGGCTCAGAATGTGATTCAGGCTGAACTGCCTATAGAATTCTATTTTGCGACACCTACCAGCAATGACTGGAGTTTCCAGTTGGGTTTCGGTGCAATCGTATCTACTGCTGTCTGGGCTCAGTACAAAGGTAGGGGCGAATACACTACTACAGGCTATTTCCCTGACATACACGGTACTGTTTATGACTTGCCAGATTATGGCTTCTCTACATACCATGCGGCTGACAATGGAAAAATAGACGTGACAAGCTACAATGTAGGCGCAATCCTGGAGTTGGGCGGCTGGAAACATATTGCTGAGCGTGCCGACTTCTATATCGGCTGCTATGCAAACTGTCAGTTCCTGTCGTCGGTTAAGAGCTCTGATGCTTATCTTTTCGATGGCAACCAGATGAAGTATGTCGGAACATTGAACAGCAACGAGGTCAAGGACAAAATCTATCCATTAGAGGCTGGTATCAAACTCGGTTTCCGTTTTGGCGGTTGCAGCAAGAAAGCTATGAAGAAAGCTGCTGCCGAGAGGGAGCGTCTTGCTAAAGAACAAGAAGAGGCTGACCGCTTGGCACGTGAGCAGGCTGAGAAGGATCGCCTTGCACGTGAACAGGCTGAGAAAGAGCGTCTTGCACGTGAGCAGGCGGATAAAGAGAGCCTTGCGCGTGAGCAGGCAGAGAAGGAGCGTCTTGCGCGTGAGCAGGCAGAAAAAGAACGCCTTGCACGTGAGCAGGCCAAAGCTGACAGCATAGCTCGTATTCAGGCAGCAAAACAGGCTGAATTTGATAAATTTGCAAGTGTAATGCTGGTGGGCAGTAATTTCGAGACAGGAAAATCCGATGTCAAGGCTACACCTGAGGTTAAGGCAGCAATTTCAGGAATCAAGAAGTTCCTTGAGGAGAATCTAAATATCTCGTTGGATGTCGTAGGCCATACCGACAATGTCGGAACACCAGAACGCAATATGGAATATGGCCAGAAACGTGCTGACTCATTCAAGACATGGCTCGTGGAACAGGGAATAGATGCTTCGAGAATCACGACCTCAAGCAAGGGTCAGACTGAACCTGTCGCTACCAACGATACTGCCGAGGGTCGCGCTAAAAACAGACGTGTGGAAATGAGAGTGGTAGTCAACTACTGATTATAATGACACCTATATAATAAAAAGGCTGCCTGAATTGCTCAGGCAGCCTTTTTATTATATCTTTTCGATGACTCCTTCATTTACTCTAAATATCTCCGCCTCACGTCCTTCGAGAAGCCCATCGACTTTATTTCTTGAGGTGTCCGTTATGAATATCTGCCCGAACTCGTCGGACGATACAATCTTGATTATGTTTTCCACCCTTGTGGCATCAAGCCTGTCGAAGACATCATCCAAGAGCAGGAGAGGTTTTTTACCGCTCTCAGCTTTAAGAAACATGTATTGAGCAAGCTTCATTGCAACGACGAAACTCTTGCCCTGACCTTGCGAGCCAGTCACTTTCATAGGATAACCACCAATGGTCATGCTGAGGTCGTCTTTGTGTATGCCCCTTGTCGTGTAACCAAGAACTATGTCGCGTGCCTTGACCTCATGCAGCAACTCGTTCAATGCCTTGCCACTGCCGAGGTGACTCACGTAACTCAACTCAACCTGCTCGCGCTCTGAGCATATCTCATTATAAAATGTGTTGAAGAGCGGTATGAATTTCTCGATGAAAGCCTGTCTCTTATGGTATATGTATTCTGCCTCGACCTCCATCTGCTGGTTGTAGATGTCAAGGAGTGAGTCGTCTCCTCCCTCTTCGCCAAGTTTTTTCAGCATCTCGTTCCTGTTTTTCAGGACTGTGTTGTATCGCATGAGAGAACTTATATAGTGCATGTCGCATTGAGAGATGACAATATCCATAAATTTTCGTCTCTCGTCGCTGCCTTCGGCAATAAGCGACTGGTCCATTGGCGAAACAAGCACGACAGGAATCTTGCCTATATGGTCTGCCATCTTGGTATATGCCTTGCCGTTCATCTTGAAGAGTTTCTTGCTGTGGGGCTTTACTGTGACATCAACAGTCCCTTCTTCGCATTGTCCGTGAAGCATCATGAACGGTTCGCCATGACGCACCAACTGGCTGTCTATGGCGTTCAGGTGGGATTTGGTTATGGCAAGATAATATATTGAGTCCAAAAGGTTTGTCTTGCCCATGCCATTGTCGCCCAAGAAGCAGTTGAACTTAGGAGAAAACCGCAACTCGCACTCGGCGATGTTGCGGTAGTTGAGAATATTGAGTGATTCTATCTTCAATTCTTGATGCTCGAAAGATGTGCTATAGTAATGTCTGCTAATGCCTTCTTTTGTTGCTTGTGCTCTATGCAGTTGCGTACGAAACTGTTGTCCTCGAAACGACCGCGGACCTGCTCGAAGTCGAGAGCTTTTTCCTCTTCGTTGCCGTCAATGCCAAAACCTGTCTGCGACTGCATGTTGAACTCTTTCTTGGCATCCTCGTACAGGAGGTTGTCAAGATGTTCGACAGCACTGTACCATCTGTTGACCATTTCTGTCAACTGCTCAATGGTGATGTCTTCAGCCTCTTTGTCGAAATGTTCACTCAGCAGGTCATATACCCAAGTCCACTCATATTCGTAGTAGTTGTCGTTGATGTTACGTATTCTCTGTTCTGTCTCGGCTAACGAGAGACGTGATGCAGAGATGTCTGCTATCATTTTGTCAACCTCCGAACGAGGGCAAATCATTCCAGACAGGTCAACCCAAGAGCCTTTCCCGACAGGAGTTGATGGTTTGAGGAGCCTGCGTATGTCGTCAATGCTCTTAGGAAGCTGGTCGGCTGGCAGAATGTTGCCGTCACTATCCATCATGATGCGTGATATGATGGAGTTGCCTAAGAACTTGATGACGGCTGTCTCGTACAGTTTGTAACCTGATTTCAGACTGTTGCTGCGTATGTGGCAGTTCTGGTAGATATATTCCTCGGTAGTTTCGCCAGCGAGAGCTTTTATCTGTTTGAGCACTCTCATTCCAGAGAGCATCTTCTGAACGGTATATGGCGAGAGAAGGTTGAAGTTTATACAGTCGAGTTTGTCTGGGTCTTTGCGTTCGTCACGCTTTGGCCATTTCTGGGCGTCACGCACCGTTCCTACGCTTCTGAGGTTGACAGCAGGGACAAGGTAGCTCTCGGTGGCATTCTCTATCAGATACGAGAAAGGCAGTTCTGATGTGTCGGAATGTTTTGTGTGTCGGCCCATGACGAGAGTGAAGGCACCAATCTTGGCTGGCCAGAGCAGGTATGAGTTGGATGTGGTCTTTGAACCACGCTCAACCATTCCCTGATGGATAGGACCAAGTTTGTACATGTGGTTGGACTGGTTTGATGCAGAGCCGGCATTGAGGAACGAGAACATTCCCGCAATAAGCAGGCTTGACTTGTGATGTGATACAGTGTATGGTCCTGCAAATATGGCAGTTGCCTCGCCGTGGAAACCCTGGCAGTTGGCAAAGAAGAGCGAGTCGAGGGCAGAGTAGTGCTTGCCCATTATGCAGCCCTGGCCAACGAAACAGCGTGAGACAAGAGTCGAGTCTGTTATCTCCGTTCCTGACGAGATTATGAAGTCGTTGCATTTCACGCCAGAACCCAAGTGGATAGGTGCGCTTTCGTTAGAATTGATGGAACCGTTGGAGAGTTTCGATACGCCTCCAAGAGTGGCGTAACTGCCTACGAAAGTATTCTTTATGGTGCCGCAGTTGAATATCCTGACATTACTCTCGATAGTGCCGACAGTGTTACGGCGACTTTCGGCATATTCTTTTATCATTTCCTCCAGATGGGTGATGAACTCCTTGTTGTGACGGTAAAGGGTGAGCATGTATGCCAATGGAGCGGAAAGGCGGTCGTAGATAGGAATTTCTCGTCCTCCACCTTCGTTCATGACGGGAACCATTACGCCATTGCCAAATGTGCTCTCGCCATCACAGACAATCAGGTTAGTGTTTTCTATGATGACATTGTCGCCAATGCGATAATTGGCTATATAATTGTGAATCTTGTCTATCCAGCAGTTGTCGCCAATCTCTACATTGTGAAGACGGGCGAAGTTGATGCCAGAATGAAACTCAATGCTTCCCAACTGCTTGTTGGTTTTCTCGAATACCCCAAGCCTTATGTGGCCTGAGAAATCAACGTTTCTTATCCATTCAGGAGTGAAGTTTTCGGCAACCTCAATGTCATTCCAACTGGTGGCGGTGCAACCTTGATCTATCAATGTATCAATCTCCGCATCTGTGAGTTTTCTGTAATTCTTCATAAGAGTATGGTTTTTCTTCTAAATTTCTAGTTGTTCTAGATATTCTAGCCTATCTAATAAAATCCTCAATTGAGCAAAGTTTCTGCTCTCCGGTGGTCATGTCTTTCAGCATGACTTTGCCTTCGGCCATTTCATTGTCGCCGACAATGGCAACAAACGGGATGTTGTTTGCATTGGCATAACCCATCTGCTTCTTCATTTTGGCTGGCTCTGGATAGATTTCTGCCGCAATTCCTGCACGACGGACTTTTCTCAGCAATGGCAGACAGTAATCTATGCCCGCCTTGTCGAAGGCGACGAAAAGCAGTTTCGTCCCTGCCTGTGCCTCCTCTGGGAATTTGTCGAGCATGGTTAGCACGTCATATATCCTGTCTGCGCCAAACGAGAAACCTACTCCTGATACTCCAGGAAGGCCGAAAATGCCAGTAAGGTTGTCGTATCTTCCTCCGCCAGAGATAGAACCCATCTCGACACCTTTGGCTTTGACTTCAAGAATTGTGCCGGTATAATAGTTCAGGCCTCTTGCCAACGTGAGGTCTATCTCCACTTCATTCTCTATGTCAGAGTTGCTGATGTAACCGAATATCTCACGCATTTCGGCAATACCCAACTCGGCAACCTCAATGCCTTTCAGCACTCTTTCCAGTTCTGCAAGTTTCTCTTCGTTGCTACCTGAAAGCATCAGCACTGGTTCAAGTTTCATTATCTGACCCTCGTCAAGCCCACGCTCCATCAACTCCTTCTTGACATTGTCCAGTCCTATCTTGTCCATCTTGTCGATGGCAACAGTGATGTCGATAATCTTGTCGGCAGCACCTATCATCTCGGCTATTCCTGCGAGAATCTTGCGGTTGTTTATCTTTATTGTGACCGGAACATCGAACTTGCGGAAAGCCTGGTCTATCATCTCTACTATCTCTGTCTCATATATCAGAGAGTCTGAACCTACAACGTCTGCATCGCACTGGAAGAACTCCCTGTATCTGCCCTTCTGAGGACGGTCGGCACGCCATACTGGCTGTATCTGGAATCTCTTGAAAGGGAATGTCACCTCGTCTCTGTGCTGAACGACATAGCGTGCAAAAGGCACCGTAAGGTCATAGCGCAACCCCTTTTCGGAAATTCGGTTTGTGAGTTTGATGCTGTTACGTCCCAACAGCTCATCGTCTTGCAAATCTTTTGCCCAGTCGCCTGAGTTGAGTATCTTGAACAGCAGTTTGTCACCCTCTTCGCCATATTTCCCCATAAGGGTTGAGAGGTTTTCCATTGACGGAGTCTCAATCTGCCTGAACCCGTAATTCTGGAATACCCCTTTTATTGTATTGAAGATATAATTCCTTTTCGCCATCTCTGCCGGTGAAAAGTCTCGTGTTCCCTTTGGAATGCTTGGTTTCATATAATTATCAATTCTCAATTATCAATTCTCAATTGTCAATTGTCAATTCTCAATTATTATGTCTGCTGCCCCCACTTTTGATTTCACATACTCTCCAGCCTTGACGCCAAAAGAAGAATCGTCAAACACCTTTTTCATCACTTTCTCCATCTCTTCATGATTTGTGATGGAGAATCCTCCATTGCAGGCTATGAGTTCTTTGGCTTCTTTAAACTTGTGATAGTTAGGACCGAACACAACAGGCATTCCCCATACGGCAGCCTCCAGGGTGTTGTGTATTCCTACACCAAATCCTCCTCCGATATATGCCACTGCTCCATATTGATATATGGATGAGAGCAAACCTATTGTGTTTATTATCAGAATGTCTGCCCCGTCAACATCTTTCTCGCTCTTGCAGTCGGTATATCTGATGCTCTTTCTCCGGAGACGGCTTTCTATCTCTCTGATTCTGCTCTCTTCCACATGGTGAGGGGCGATTATCATCTTGTATTCAGTATGGCTGTTTATCCAGCGGCAAAGCAGTTCTTCGTCAGGTGCCCACGAACTGCCGGCAACAAGTGTCTTTTCCTTGTCGGCAAATGCCTTGGCAATGGACAACTGTTTGGCAGCCTTGGCAATATCGCTGACCCTGTCAAAGCGTGTGTCACCTGCAACGACGACATTGTCGAAACCTATTCCGGCAAGCAGTTTCTTTGACTCTTCATTCTGTACAAAAAGAGTGCGGAAAGCCTTCAGCCCTTCACGGAAAATGCCGCCGTACCATTTGAAGAATATCTGTTCCTCTCTGAATATGGCAGATACTATGTATGTTTCTATGTTTCTCTCTCTCAGGTTCTTCAGATAGTTGAGCCAGAACTCATACTTGATTATATAGGCCTTTTCTGGTTTAAGTGCATCTATGAATTTACGTGCGTTCTGGGGAGTGTCTAATGGTAGATAGACAACTAAATCTGCAAGGTTGTAGTTCTTCCTGACCTCATATCCTGAAGGCGAGAAGAAGGAGAGCAGCACTTTGGTCTCAGGCTCTTTTGCCTTTATCCTTTCGATAAGTGGCCTTCCCTGCTCGAATTCGCCCAACGAGGCAGCATGAACCCATACCCATTTCTGGCCATCTTTTCTTGTTTTCCTTACCTTGCTGACTGCCTCTTTTTCTCCATTGCGCATTTTCTTTACTTCAGGTCTGAAACAAGAAACGATGCAAATGCCTAATTTATAGAATAATATGCCGATGTTGTAAATGAACATGCTTCGTACAATTTGAAACCGCAAAGGTACAACAAAAATCTTTCACCTCAAAATTTTGGCACGTAAAAATTTATGCGTAACTTTGCAAGCGTAAAATTACATAACATTCAACCTATGAAAATATATAAATTCGGTGGAGCTTCCGTCAAGAGCGCAGAGGGTGTTCGTAACCTTGAACGTATTGTGTCTCAGGCTGATGACAGCCTTGTGGTTGTCATCTCTGCCATGGGTAAGATGACTAATGCCCTTGAACTTGTCGTCAACTCGTTTTTCAATCACAAGCCTGATCTTTCCGACAACATAAAGGCTGTCGTCAACTTCCATGATTCGATTATCAGCGATTTGTTTCCAGATGAGAATGCCCGCAAAGTGGTCAACGCGTCAGTGGAAAAACTTTACGATAATCTCAATGCCATTGTCTCGAACAAGCCATCGCTCAGTTACGATTTTGAATACGACAGGATAGTCTCTTTTGGTGAGTTGCTGAGCACGACAATCGTGGCGGCATATCTTCGCCATCGTGCTATAAATGCGGAGTGGGTTGATATCCGTCGTTGCCTCATAACGGACAACAACTATCGTGAGGGCAATGTGAACATGGAAATTTCTGAAAACCTTTGCCGTGATGCCTTCCTAAACAATAAACTTTCAATTACGCAGGGCTTCATTGCCGGAACACCAACCAGCCAGACTACGACTCTCGGTCGTGAGGGTTCTGACTATACTGCAGCAATCCTTGCCAATCTGCTTGACGCAGAAGATGTCACGATATGGAAAGATGTCCCTGGCGTGATGAACGCTGACCCTAAGCTCTATCATGAAGTCGAGATAATACCTATTCTTTCTTACAAAGAGGCCATTGAACTTTCTTATTGTGGTGCTTCCGTCATCCACCCTAAGACGGTGAAGCCTCTGCAGAACAAGCAGATACCTCTCAATGTCCGCAGTTTCATAAGCCCTTCGGAACCAGGGTCAAAGATTTGCCGTTTCAATCAGCATCTGAACCTCCCTCCAATCTTCATTCACAAGAAAAACCAGGTGCTTTTGTCGCTCACCCCACGTGATTTCTCATTTATAGCTGAGGAACGTCTGAGTAAGATATTCGGCATCCTTGCTTCCTATAGAATCAAGTCATCTCTGGTGGAGATGTCTGCCATAAGTTTTTCTCTCTGTATGGATTACAACGAGGTGACATTCAACAAGATGATAGAGGAACTGCGTGATGAGTACGAAGTTCTCTACAATACTGATGTGGAACTGATTACAATCCGCCATTACACTCCTGAAATTGCCCAGCGAATAACGGCAAACCATCTGATTTACGTAGAGCAACGCAACCGTCTTACAGCCCGTTTCGTCGTTCCAGTGTAATATCTGGCAATTTCCAATCGGTTTGTTAATTGCTCAAGTTTCGCAAGTACCAAAAGTCCTGATAAGGACGACATAGTATAGCACAGGGCGTGAGCCCTGTGTAAAAATGGTCAATACGTTAATAGAGTGCCGTAGGTACGACATAATTAAAATGCATATATGGTGAAAATAAATATGTCGTCCTTACAGGACTTCAACGGAATAACAACCGCATACACAGGGCTCACGCCCTGCGCTGGTATGTGCTGCCCTTTCAGGGCTAATACTTGCGAAACTTGAATTAATTATTTTAACAGTCTGAACAACTATAGTAGAAACACTGTAGAATGTACGATGCAACTTTGATGTGTGTTTGATGTATCTCCCATTAATGTCCCATTAAAGACCCATTAACCTCCCATTGCAAATGGGAGGTTAATAGTTGTTATATTGGTATTGAAAGTGTGTTACTTTGGACTTACATCAGAGTTTCGTTGGAGTTTAAGCGAAACTACGACGATTGTTCTTTGTAAATATTAACTCAAGTTTCGCAAGTGCCAAAAGTCCTGATAAGGACGACATAGTATAGCACAGGGCGTGAGCCCTGTGTAAAAATGGTCAATACGTTAATAGAGTGCCGTAGGTACGACACATTTAGATGGCATGTACGGTGAAAA
>JAZRYS010000192.1:0-28165 GCA_045600865.1 Candidatus Aphodosoma sp. | reverse complement strand
TGTCTTCAGGGAGTCGCGGTAAGTACCGGCCTTGTAAATCTGCTTTCCATGCCAGTAGTGGGTGTCGCCATCACAAATCTGGAGAGTCTCGTGGAAACGGTAACTGCGGGTTACGTTGAATACCAGCTTGATGATGCTGTCGCAGCCATGGCTGTTGGTAATCGTGTCGTAATATACGCCAGGTGCGGTTACGTTCTTTCCACGGAAGTCGAAGGATTCGCCCTGGCAAACCTCGACGTACATCTCGTGGAACGTAGGTCTGAACATGGTCAGGCGCAACTCATAGACACTGTCGCAGCCCTGTGTGCTTCTGAGGCTGTCGAAGTATGTGCCGCTCTCGGTGAAATGCTTGCCTCGCCAGAGATAGACGTTTTCAGAGCATAGAGTGTCCTGCTCGATGAAGTGGTATGTAGGCACCATGGTTACGACCAACTCGTAGATGCTGTCGCAGCCACTCTTGACAGTTTTCTGATAGTCGTAGAATGTACCAGCTTTATAAATCTTCTGTCCATGCCAGTAGTTTGTGTCGCCATCACAAATCTGGAGAGTCTCATGGAAATGATATTTGCGAGTGACGTTGAATATCAGTTGGATGATGCTGTCACACTTATGGATGCTCGTCAATGTGTCGTAATATATGCCAGGTACTGTTACATTCTTGCCACGGAAGTCGAAAGAGTCGCCTTCGCAAACCTCGACGTACATTTCATGGATTGTTGACCTGGACATGGCCAGATGTAACTCGTAGATGCTGTCGCAGCCCTGAGAACTCTTCAGACTGTCGAAGTATATGCCACCCTCGGTAAGCCATTTGCCTCGCCAGTGGTAAGTCTTGTTGGAGCAAATGGTGTCGTATTCGATGTTGTGGAATTTAGGTGCAACCTTCAAGAACAACTCGTAAATGCTGTCGCAGCCGCTGACGGTCTTCAGAGAGTCGCGATATGTGCCAGCATGTGTGATTGTCTTGCCACGGAAGTTGAATGACTCGCCATCGCAAATCTGGGTGGTGTCGCGGAAATAGTATGTCTTTGCAAAATTGAGGACAAGCTTATAGATGCTGTCGCAGCCATGGACATTTGTCAGAGTGTCGTAATAAACACCTGGTTGGGAAACCTGTCTGCCACGGAAGTCGAATGATGCGCCTTCGCAGATTTCAATGTACTCCTCGTGAATGGTAGGGCGGTACATAGTCAGGCGCAACTCATAGACGCTGTCGCAACCTTGCGTACTCTTCAGACTGTCGAAGTATGTGCCGCTCTCGGTAAGCCATTTACCACGCCAGTGGTAAGACTGGTTGGAACATACAGTATCGTGTGCAATATCGTGGAACTTAGGAGCAACCCTGACGAACATTTCGTAAATGCTGTCACATCCGCTGACTGTCTTGAGTGTGTCGCGGTATGTGCCTTCAAGGGTTACAGCCCTGCCACGGAAGTTATATGTTTCACCATCGCAAATTTGAGTGGTGTCACGGAAATAGTATGTCTTTGCGAAATTGAAGACAAGTTTATAGATGCTGTCACAACCATGGACATTTGTCAGAGTGTCGTAATATACACCAGGTTGGGAGATTTCTCTTCCGCGGAAGTTGAATGAACCACCTGCGCAAACTTCAACATATTCCTCCAGAATGTCAGGACGATACATGGTCAGTCGCAATTCGTAAATACTGTCGCAACCACTCTTGCTTATAAGACTGTCGAAGTAAATACCGCTTTCTGTGAAGTCCTTGCCGCGCCATCTGTAGATATTGTTTGAGCATATTGTGTCATGCTCAATATAGTGGTATTTAGGAGCAATTTTTACGAACAACTCGTAGATGCTGTCACAACCGCTGTTGAATGTTGTCAGACTGTCGCGGTAAGTACCTGCATGGGTAATCGTTCTGCCATGCCAGTTATAAACATCGCCATCACATATCTGGACAGTGTCGAGGAAATAATATGTAGGTGTGATGTTGAGTGTCAGTTTGAAAATACTGTCGCAGCCATGTACGCTGTTCAAGGTGTCATAATAGATTCCAGATTTTGTGACCTGCTTTCCACGGAAGAAGTAGGAATTTCTGGCACAAATCTCGATGTATTGCTCATGTATAGAAGGCTTGTTGACAGTGAGTCGCAATTCGTAAATGCTGTCGCATCCACTCTTGCTTATAAGACTGTCGAAGTAAATTCCGCTTTCTGTGAAGTCCTTGTCGTGCCATCTGTAGATATTGTTTGAGCATATTGTGTCATGCTCAATATAGTGGTATTTAGGAGCAATTTTTACGAACAACTCGTATATGCTGTCACAACTGCTGTTGAATGTTGTCAGACTGTCGCGGTAAGTACCTGCATGGGTAATAGTCCTGCCATGCCAGTTATAAGCATCGCCATCACATATCTGGACAGTGTCGTGGAAATAATATGTCCTTGCGAAATTGAGTACAAGCATATATATACTGTCGCAACCATGTACGCTGTTCAGCGTGTCATAATATATGCCAGGTTCAGAGACTGGCTTGCCTCTGAAATTGAACGTGTTGCCAGCACATATTTCAACATATTCCTCATGAATTGATGGCCTGTTCATGGTCAGTCGCAACTCGTAAATACTGTCGCAGCCACTCTTGCTTATCAGACTGTCGAAGTAAATACCGCTTTCTGTGAAGTCCTTGTCGTGCCACCTGTAAATATTGTTAGAGCATACTGTGTCATACTCTATATAATGGTATTTAGGAGCAATCTTCACGAACAACTCGTAAATACTGTCGCATCCGCTTACTGTCGTGAGACTGTCGCGGTATGTGCCTGCATGGGTAATAGTCCTGTTATGCCAGCTGTAGGCATCGCCATCACATATCTGGACAGTGTCGTGGAAATGATATGTCCTTGCGAAATTGAGTACAAGCATATATATACTGTCACAGCCGTGTACGCTGTTCAGCGTGTCGTAATATACGCCAGGCTCAGAGACTGGTTTTCCTCTGAAATTGAAGGTATTGCCAGCACATATTTCAACATATTCCTCATGAATTGAAGGTCTGTTCATTGTCAGCCGCAACTCGTAAATACTGTCGCAGCCACTCTTGCTTATCAGACTGTCGAAGTAAGTCCCGCTTTCTGTAAAATATTTGTTCCGCCAATGGTAAACGGTGTTAGAACATACCATATCGTATTCTATGCTGTGGAACTTAGGAGCAACAATTACATGCAACTCGTAGATGCTGTCGCAACCACCTGCCGTCGTGAGGCTGTCGCGGTATGTGCCGGCGTGGGTAATATCCCTTCCATGCCAACTGTAAGTACTGCCATCGCAAATCTGGACAGTATCACGCATAAAATATGTAGGCAAGATGTCAAAATGCAATTCAAGGATGCTGTCGCAGCCTACAAGACTTGGGGTAAGGGTGTCGTAATATATGCCAGGCTCTTTGATCACCGTGCCTCGATAGATGAAGGAGTCACCTTCGCATATACCGATATATTGCTTTGTCGTGGTTTGTGAACCCAATTCGAGATTCAGGACATATATACTGTCGCAGCCATCTGCAGTCTTGAGACTGTCGCAATACGTGCCACTCTTTGTATAGACAATATCACGGTATGTGAAACCTTCATTTGAACACAGAGAAGTATCCAATTCAAAGAAGTAGGATTTCTTGACAGACAATATAAGCCGTTCTATGCTGTCGCAACCTGTCCGTACTGATGAATATCTATGCTCAAAAGTGTAAGGTTCCGTGCGCGCAGGACAGGAGGTGCCAGTTTCCATAGGTGTCATTGCACCGCAGATAAGCTGTCCGTCCCACACTATTGTTTCATTGTCGCAGATGGTCTGATACTCAGTATATGCAATGGTGTCGTGAACTATCAAAATCAGTTCGTGAACACTGTCGCAGTAGCCAACCACACTCTTCAATGAATCAAAGAATGCATATACTCCCGGATTGAGATTGGAATATGCCTTTTTATGACCTTTCCAATCGAAGACCTCGTTCTGACAGGTGTGCTGTGTATCTCTCAGCAAATATGTAGGGTTAACCTTCAGATGAATGTTCCAGACACTGTCATAACCGGCAACAGTCTGGTATCTGTATGTGGTGTCGTGAGTGCCGGCAATATCCTTCCTCCAATTCCAAGTCTTGCCGTTGAAGTCATAGTCATCGTGTTGGCAGGTCTGGGTGTTCAGAGTGAAATCGTAGGTCGGACATACTGTCAGAGACAGAGTCATTATGCTGTCACAACCATTTGCAGCTGTATATACATGACGGTAGAAATAAGGTGTGGCGCTGACTGGCAGTACAATGTTGCATGGCTCAGTGCATTTTGTTCCTCCATATTTCTGGTTGTCCCAGATGAATGACTCTTTGTCTGAGATTTGGAATACAGTGCTTACAAGTACAGTGTCCAAAACCGTAAGGTGAAGGGTGTGGATGCTGTCGCAACCAGATGCTGTCTGACGATAGAAATAGTAGTCGTATGTTCCAGCCTTCTGCTCATAAATAGTAGTATCAATGTCTGCATATTTCCAATTGAACGTCGTGTTGTTGCAGACAGTCTCGAAATGCTCTATGTTATAGATTGGGTTTACAGTGAGGCTTAGGTGCAGCACACTGTCACAACCCATCGAGGACACATAATGAACAATAGAATCGTGTACTCCAGGAATATCATTGCGCCATGTCAACAAAGTGTTGTCAAAGAAGTAGCTGCCGCCTTGGCAGATGGTGTCTTCGAAAACCTGATAGTAACTTTTTGTGACATTCAGTCTCAGATGATAAATACTGTCGCACATGAGGGCATTGATCAGAGAATCAGAAATAAGATGATATCCGCTGTCAACAACTTCTGCTGCAGGAGGAATGTTCTCTGCCTGATCGCCATAGATGTGATGTCCACGCCAAATCAGGGTTTCGTTATCGCATATAGTAGTGTCAGTATAGAATATGTTGGCAGGCTTGACAGTCAGTTTCATTGCATAGACACTGTCGCAGCCAAGGCTTGTGATGAGAGAATCGTAAATAGTGACTATACCTGGTTCAAAGCCATCGTAAAGAGAGTCACGCCATACAAAAGCATCGTTGCTGCAGACAGTCATGGTGTCTGTGAATCGGTATGCTGTGTCGATGGTGAGCATGAGACGATGCACACTGTCACAGCCAAACTCTGAAACAAGGGAGTCGTAATAAATGCCAGATGTTGTATATTGTTTGCCGTGCCATTCGTAAGGAAGATGATTTGTACATTCATGCACAGTGTCTGTGATTAAGTCAACGGCACCTACCGTCAGAATCAGTTCAAAGAGGCTGTCACACCCAAGATCTGTTTTCAGCGAGTCATGGAAAATATATGTGGCAGCTGAATCAACGGTAAGATCAAAGCTTCGCCACTTGTATGGTTGCTCGTTGAAACAGATGGTGTCTGTATCAGTAAAGCGGTAAGACGGATTGACTGTCAGATTCAGCGTGTCATTGTAGTAGCAGTGACCTACAGAGTCCAGGACATAATAAGTGCCAGCCTCTGTGAAGTCATGTTTGCGGAATACACATGTGTCTCCAGCACAGATGGTTATGTATATATTGGAATCTTGACGGTCAACCACGTGTAATAGATAAGTGGTAATGCTGTCGCAGCCATATTTGCATACTGCGGAATCTGTGAATGAGTAATATTTACCAATAATCAGTGTGTCACAACAAATTGTGTCTCCCAAAATCACGACAGTATCTGTCTGACATGCAGCCGTGTCAATTATGTCGTGAGTATTCATGCAGCAATAGAGATCTGCAAAAATGCCATCAATGACAGTGTCGCCGGTTAAAGGAGAATGACGATATACCACCATATAAATAGTGTGTTCTTGTGGATTGTCAAGTGCAGGACTCAAAACATCTCCAGTGCCCAAGTAAGTGCCCCAGCCACCGGCACCACCTCCACCTCCAGCGCCGCCGCCTCCGCCGGCACCACCTCCATAGTAATCGTACCATTGGATAGAATCATAGTCACCATTAACTACAGACGTCAATACGAGATGCCAAAGACTGTCTGCTCCTTCCTTGACGAAAGCTTCCGGTACACGTTCATCATTTATCAAGAAATATGCATCCTGATGAATACAGTTGAAACCAGGATTGTAAGTGTAAGAAGGTATTTCAAGTCCTATACCAGTGTCATAACCATAAACAGTGGCAATAAAACCGTCAGGATTCGTCAGTTCGTGGTCGCCATGGCTTATCTGAACCTGTGCGTATGAGTAGTTCGGCAATCCATATATTGGATAGAAATTCGTGACAGGAACATTGTCAAGCAGAGTTCTTCCTGCAGAACTGGTAGGAACAATAATATTTATATAATTAACTAAATCTGAATCCTGTACTAAAGCAGAGTCTTGACCCAATTGATTAATTATATCGATGGTGAAAGTTGTGAACTTAGCGCTCTGGATATCTTGTTCCAAGTCGTTCGCAAAGACCATTGCAGGTGAACCTGGATCTCTGTTTGATGCAGGCATGTATTGGTAACAGTAGGATTGCTTTGATGTCTCGATATACATTGAGTTTTGTCCAGAAGTCCAATTGATGGTCTTTGTCTGGAAGGCATTCAAGGAATCAATTAGGGCACCATTCTGGTAAATGTATGTGCTGTCGTAAATTGCAGTTACTCTTACCACACAAGTGTTTTGTCCTACAAATTTAACCAAAGGATATTTTACGCCACACATCATCACAGGTTGTGCCTGATGGAAAATATGACTTGGTTCATAACCTTTACCTAATGGGGGAACCACGTATGAATACTGACTTCCATTATATACTGCTATCTTTTGCGTAGCGCTGATTGTCGTTCCCGAGATATCATTCTGTGAACTAGAGGCAGCTGCATAATAAACTTGGCCTTTTGAGAGTGTTATATTATAGCTTGAATGTGCTGGAAGTGGTGGACGAGTCGCTTCATCACCCTCAGTGTGATCCAATAAGTTGGTAGATGGGTTTATTGTGACAGTTGTAGTTCCTTCTTCAGTAGCGACGATTGCAAAAGATGGTAATTGTTGGTTAACGTCGCTAGATTGTATGACGTATTCTGTGCTTAAAACATTTGCAGGCAATACCAATGAAGCATCACCTCTATCGTTGTCAAAACTTGAGAAGTATAGGGAAATAGGTTTGTCTGACTCAACTTTCAAACAACGATACGTTATTGTGTTAGAACTTTCAGAATAAACGTCTGACGGAGTTGGCAATTCCCATATCAGGAAAGAGTCAACAGTCATTGTATCAACCTGATTGCTACTTAACGTTGTCAGAGTTACTTTTGCGGATTTACGTGCGGCCATGAAGATCTGCAGGTGTAAATCGTCATTACCAGTCTTAGCATTGTTAAACATGAACGTCACGTAGAACTCTTGACCTTCGGACGAGTTGTGAGAGTAGTTGACCCAACTGTCGGCATTTATTGATGAAAGGCCAATAACCAGAGAGAATAATACTAAATAAAGTCGTTTCATATTTTGTATCTCCTATTGTTTCTGTGATAATTACCGATTGAACCTGTGTTTTCTGTAGCCAATTCTGCAGTTTTTGCTGACGCAATGTCTTTTGATGTTGGCATTGAACAGATATGTTATCTTCAAACCTGTCATAAGAGGAACCACATATTTTCCTTTCATTTCAGGACTATTGTAGTATGAGTGAACCATCACATCTACGGCATTTTCGGAATTTGCCTCCCATGCCTTTGTCTCTATTCCATACATTATGTTTGTGAAGCCTAAATCCAGGAATGCGCCAATTTTGAATTTGTCGTAGTGGGGCATGTTCAACTCCCATCCTAATTCACCAGAAAAAATGCCACACACTTTGGAACCATATTTCACCTTCTCACTTGCATTTCTGTCTGTGTAGAAATGGTTCGGCATATCTTCGTAATCGTCAATATACCTGTCGTAAGTGGCTGAAGTTTCATAATGAAGATTTGCCTTGTTGTCAATGTCTAATTTTAACGAGAGCCTGATGCCTGCCAAAAAATAGAATGCACCATTAAGTTGACTGTAACTATAGTTGTTTCCAGAATAACCGAATGCAAAACCGATACTTGGCATGAAAAACCGTTGCGTTTCCTTCAGAGGTGACAGCATTTTGTAATGCATGATGGCATCTCCCAACTGTGTGTCTTTTATGGGTACGTCAGGAATTGTCAAGTTTGTATTGCAACTTGAAGAAAAATATTTCAACTCGACGAATATTGGTCTGTATATAAAATGTTCCCTGCGTACTTCCCATCCGAAATGAAATCCGCCATTTGCCAATCCTGGGACAGACATTTCCGGTGTTTTCCCGATAAGGGTAGAGTATCCTCCAGATGCACCAATAAGTACATAATCGGATACAAAAGGCGTGTGGGTAGTTGATAGTGCCTTGGTCGGTTGGTATGATAATATCAAACCAAATAGACATGCTGTTGTCAATAACCTAACATTCAAGCATTTCATAATATTATAATCTGAACGTTTTTTATAAAATTTGTTGTACCAAATACCATCTTCACAAAAGTCATGATTTTGCATGATTTTGCGAAGATACATAAAAGTGTGCAAAGTTAGATGTTTTTTTTGTAATCAAGTAGATTTTTTTTGTTAAAAATACTTATGGTATCAATTAATTGACTATAAGTCTATTAGTGGTATATTTGATGGGCGATTGAGCAAAAAAATGTGATAAAAAACATGTTGTCGCAAAAAAATTGTGGAAAAAAAGTTTGATTTTTGCTTTGTCAGGATGAAAAAATGCGGTAATTTTGCAGTTTATAATAATTAGGGGTGCTGTCCTGACTGGGTTAGGGATGGCTGAGAGAATACCCTTTGTACCTGATTTGTGTAATTACAACGTAGGAAAATTATGAAAGACAGTGAATTGCATTCGTTTTGTCAGTGCCTATCAGTCAAGGCTCCAATAGTTCTCAACATCACCAATTACGTGGCAATGAACATGAGCGCAAATGCGCTTTTGGCACTTGGTGCGTCGCCAATTATGTCTTTCTATCCGGCAGAGATGGAGGACTTGGTGGATATATCTTCAGCTGTGTGCGTAAATATCGGCTGTCTGGACAATATGCAGATTGAGGCAATTGACATGGCTGTCAGCAGGGCAGAGAAGAGAGGAAAGCCCTGGGTGCTTGACCCTGTAGGTGTCGGAGCTTCGCATGTAAGGCAGGAGTTGGTGGGTCGTTTGCTGGATAAATATCGCCCTTCTGTGATAAGATGCAATGCTTCAGAGATTCTTGAAATATACAAGATAATGATTGGGAAAAAGTGTGAAAATGTCAATATCTCGCGAGGGGTGGATGTAGTTCCTGGAATTGATGATGAAATTGTGATAGAAGCGGCAAATAAAGTTGCTGCAAGATATTCGACAGTTGTGTCGGTGAGTGGCGCAATTGATTACATAACAGACGGCAATGTTGTGGAATGTGTTAAGTATGGCTCTCCGATAATGCCTAAAGTCACGGCGATGGGGTGTACTGCCTCAGCTATCACAGCTGCATGTTTGGCCATTACATCGGAGAAACCTTTGGCGGCTGCAATAGCCGCAATGAATATAATGGGGATATGTGGAGAAAGGTCTGCATCAAAGGCCGATGGCCCAGGTTCGTTCGTGTCGTTTTTTATTGACCAACTTTACAGAGTGTGAGAAATTATTTTTTGATATTGTTTCTTTTTGTCTCTATTGCGACAAATGCGCAGTTTTATATCTATCCTGAGACTGCGGGCAAGAATACCCTTTATGGTTTTACGCAATTGTCTTTCCGCCCACGACATGATTTCATCATGTCTTACACTACGTTGCAGTATGGAGCGACCAACTGGTTAGATCTTGGCATTGACATGACGGCAAGTGGACATGAGACCAATATGGGTTTTGTAGTACATGTCGGTCACAGGTTTAATAATTGGATAGGTATAGGAGCTCAGTTCGTTCCATCGTTTGATTTGAATAATAAATTCAAATTCAACTATATGACCAACACATATATGCTTGATGGAGCGTTGACACCTTCTGGCAACTTGTGGTGGACTTCCAACACATGGCATACAATCTCGCGTAGTGGCGAACATGATATCACAAACTGGTGGTATCTTGGCTACAACATCAAAATGGCAGAAAACCATACTCTCACTCCCACGGTTGGGGTTTACCATTCATGGCGATTTGATGAACCGGTAGACATGGCATTCATCCTTTCGT
This sequence comes from Candidatus Aphodosoma sp., assembly GCA_045600865.1. GTDB lineage: Bacteria > Bacteroidota > Bacteroidia > Bacteroidales > Paludibacteraceae > Aphodosoma. Next base: position 17,943 of record JAZRYS010000192.1, on the reverse strand, counting down.
ATAATTACAAGTGGCTGAATGTTTATGCAAGTCTGTCCGAACTTTTGCCTGACCGTAATGCAGCAGGCAATTATATGCCTACAATATCTTTTGCTCTCGAGTTTTTTATACCAACAAAGTGATAATATGAAATTATATTTAGTTACAGGTCATTGTTCGCGGCAAGTCAAATCGGTGATTGATATTGTTATGCAGGCTGTTGCAGGAGGCGTTGATATGGTGCAGTTGCGAGAGAAAGATATGTCAGATGAAGAAATGACGAAACTTGCCCAAGAATTACACGAACGGCTTAAACCTACTGGTGTGCCGTTGATTATCAACGACCGTGTGAATGTGGCAAAAGCCATAGACGCGGAGGGCGTTCACGTAGGACAAAGTGACATGGCATACGTTGAGGCACGAAAAATAATGGGTCCTGACAAAATCATTGGGCTGTCGTGCGAAAATATGCAGCAGGTTATAGAAGCTAACGACTTGGATGTTGACTACATAGGTATCTCGCCAGTGTTTTCGACACCTACCAAGACAGATACCGCAGCACCTTTTGGCCTTGAGGGATTGCGTGAGGCTTGCGGGTTGTCTCGCCATGAGATTGTTGCGATAGGAGGGATAAATGCAGCTAATATCAAGGATATAAGTGATGCAGGTGCCGACAGCGCAGCAGTGGTGTCAGCAATAGTAGAAGCCGTAGATCCAATGAAGGCTGCATCAGAGCTAAAATCTTTAATTGAAAACTAAACAAATCAAATAAATCCATGTATTACAGAGTGTTAAGTATAGCGGGTAGCGACAGCGGAGGAGGAGCTGGCATTCAGGCAGACATTAAAGCCATATCTGCCACTGGCGGATATGCAGCTACTGCGATAACTGCGATAACCGTTCAAAACACCATTGGGGTGAAAGATGTCTTTCCTGTGCCTGTGTCATACATATCAGCGCAGATAGAGGCTGTTCTTGAAGATATAGGGGCGGATGCTGTAAAGATTGGAATGCTGCATTCATCAGAAGTTGTACATGCCGTGACAGAACAGCTGAAACGTTTCGACATGCCGAATATTGTGTTAGACCCTGTGATGGTTTCTACTTCAGGACATCGTCTCATAGAGGAGAGTGCCATTGCAACACTACGCTCTGAACTCATACCTATGGCGCGTGTGATTACTCCAAATATCCCAGAGGCAGAGATGTTGGTGGGACATGAAATCAGTCGTCAGGATGAACTTCCTGCCGTTGCTCGTGAACTTTCTGAGATGTTCTCGGCAGAAAGGCCAGTGTCTGTGTTGATGAAAGCAGGACATTTGGTAGATGAACAGTTGACTGATTACTTTTACAATGCAGAGAACGACAAAGCTACTCCTCTCTTTTCCAACCGCATACACACACGCAATACCCATGGCACAGGCTGTACTCTTTCATCTGCTTTTGCCTCGTTCCTGGCACAGGGTAATCCTCTTGACAGAGCAGCCATCTCTGCCAAAAACTACATAAATCAGGCGATAATAGCAGGTGCGGAAGAGAAAATAGGCGCGAGCCCAGAGTTTTCACATGGCCCAGTGAAACATTTTTACATGCTTTGAAAGAAATGATTTCTTCTGCAAGATATAAAGGTTATCTGGTTGGAGCATTGGCAGCAGCCTCATATGGTACTATACCCCTTTTCGCATTGCCTCTATATAAAGAGGGGCTTAACCCCGTCTCTGTACTTTTGTTCCGTTATCTGATAGCATTGCCTATATTGTTGATCATGTTGCGGATAAAACATGTGTCAGTAAAGGTACAGGAACGCAAGGTAATTCTGCCGTTATTGTTGCTTGGTCTTACGATGGGGGCTTCGTCGTTGTTTCTTTTCTTGTCGTATCTGACATTGCCTGCTGGAATAGCCTCGACAATTCTGTTTGTCTATCCAATCGTTGTACTATTGCTGATGACGCTGTTGTATCATGAAAAAATGCGTGTTGTGACTATTGCATGTATCGTAGTTGCGCTGGTGGGAATAGTGTTGTTATACTATCAGGGAAATGGAGTGACGCTTGACCCATTAGGTACGTTTTTTATTGTTATGTCTGCGTTGACATACGCCATATATCTTGTAGGGCTCAATAGCACAAAAGCCGGTAGTGTTGACCCGTTGCTGACTTCTCTGTTTGTGATTGCAGTGTCTGTTGTGATGTTTTTCGTGTACCTGCGTTGTGGGCTGGATGTGACAGTGCCAAAGAGTTTCATGGCTTGGTTCAACATATCCTGCCTTGCTGTGATTCCTACAGTTGTTTCTTTTTATGCAACTGCATATTCGGTGCAGCATATAGGTTCAACGCCTACTGCAGTTCTTGGTGCTCTCGAACCTGCGACTGCGGTTGCAATAGGAATACTTGTGTTTAACGAACCCATTACCATTAGGATTACAATTGGATTGATATTGGTTATTGCTTCGGTGACTGTTTTAATAGTAAAAAAATAAAAAAGAGCCACTTGGGAAGAGTGGCTCTTTTTTATTGTCAGTATTGTTCTGATTCGTTCGGAAAGTCACCTGATTTGACGTCGTTTACATAGTGCGACACAGCATCATTTATCACTGTGTTCAGGTCAGCATATCTGCGTAGGAACCTTGGCGAGAACCCTTTGGTCATGCCTAACATGTCGTGCAGCACAAGTACCTGACCATCAACGCCCGAACCGGCACCGATACCTATCACAGGTATTTTTACCTGACTGGCAACACGCTCGGCAAGTGCAGCAGGGATCTTTTCAAGCACCAATGCAAAGCAACCGGTCTCTTCAAGCGCAAGCGCATCAGCAATGAGTTTTTCTGCCTCTTCTGAATCTTTTGCACGGACGTTGTAAGTGCCATACTTGTTGATAGATTGAGGCATTAGCCCAAGATGACCCATGATAGGGATGCCTGCTGCAAGAATTTGCTTGACGGCATCTAATATCTCTATTCCGCCTTCGAGTTTCAGTGCATCGCAATGTGTGATCTTCATCATCTGTATTGCGTTGCGTACAGCTTCGGTAGGCGAAATCTGATAAGAACCGAAAGGCATGTCAACAACAACCAATGCTCTCTTGACAGCTTTCACTACGGATTTTCCGTGGTAAATCATCTGTTCAAGGGATATAGGCAGGGTAGTGACGTTTCCTGCAACTACATTTGAAGCTGAATCTCCAACCAGAATTACATCCACACCAGCTTCGTCAACTATGCTTGCCATGGTGTAGTCGTATGAGGTTATCATGGAGATTTTCTCTCTACGCTCTTTCATTTGCCACAGGCGATGTGTGGTCACCTTGCGGGTGTCTTCTGCCGAATGAACTGACATAACTTATTTGTTTTTAGTTTTCCCCTTGCTGACGTTCCAGCTCTTCACGTTCAGCAATGGTGTTTCTCAGAATCTCGATGTCCTGACGTAATGACTCAATCTTCTTTTCAAGATCCTTGATGATAGGATTATCTTTTGGATAATTGTGGAAGAAGCCCATGTTGTTCTCGTAGGTAGCAAGTTGCTGCTTCATTGTGTCATATTGTTTCTTGAGTGCATTCTTGTCTTTCTGTAGGTTCAACTGGGCTGTCCTTCTGATGATTCTCAAGTTTTTCATCAGAGGGTTGATGGCTTCACGGAAAGCATTGTAAATCTTGTCTTTCTCTTTGAAAGGAATGTGTCCGATAGAAGTGAACTCATCCTGGAATGCCTGGAGGGCAGCCTGATCTTCTTCGTCATTACCTGTAGGTTGCCAAGCTTTAATCTTTTCGATGACAGTCATCTTTGCGGCTTTGTTTGCCTGTTCTTCTTCATCTTTTGCGCGGGTTGCCTCTTTGCGGGCATTGAAGAAAGCATCACATGCCGCACGGAATGCAGTCCAGAGTTCATCGGAATATTTTCTTGGAACAGGACCAATCTCTTTCCATTCTTTCTGCAAGTTCTGGAGTTTTGCAGCAGTAGATTGCCATTCCGTAGAGTTTTGCAATTGCTGAGCCTTCTCAATGAGTGCACGTTTCTTTGCAAGATTCTCTTCATAGACCGCATTTATCTTCTCGAAGAAGATTCTTTTCGCTTCGAAAAATTTGTCGCAAGCTTCGCGATAACGACGATACATTTTTGAGTTTACGCGATGCTCGTAAGGAGTCTTGGACTGGAACTTGTCATTGAGTTCAACAACCTCTTTAGTCTTTTCTTCCCAATCCTTGGCAGTCTTGAGCTCGTCAAAGTTTATGTCTTCAACAACATGGCAGTAAGCATCTTTCTCTTCTGTCAGGGCTTTTTCAGCCTCTTTGACTTTTTCAAAGAAATCTTGATGACGCTTGTTTATCTCGGTCGTGATTTCCTTGAAAGTGTTCCATGTCTCTTCTCGCAAATCTTTGGCAACAGGGCCAATCTCACGCCACTGCATGTGGAGGTTCTGGAGTTGCTGGAATGCCTTGACAACATCTTCCATCTCAAGCAGTGACTTTGCCTGCTCGATGATAGCCTGTTTCTGCTCAAGATTGCGTTTGAAGTCGTAATCTCTTAATGCGGCATTGATTTTTATCAGGTCGTAGAACTGTTCCTGATATACTTTATACTGTGTATATAACTCGGCTGTGTTTTGTGGTGGAACACTGCCTATTTCCCTCCACTGGTTCTGCAACTCATGGAAGGTGTTGATAACGTCTCCTAAATTGTCAGATGGTGCGGACAGCTCTTCGAGTTTTTTCAGGATAGCCTCTTTTTTCTTGAGGTTCTCTTCCTGTTCAGCCTCAATCTTGGCCTGATACTCTGCGCGTCTCTGACGGTAAACACCGAGCAGTGCTTTGAACTGCTCTTCAATTGTTGGCTCGTTGTTCTCTTCTTTCACGTCTGACTCGCTCTTCTCTGGAGTCTCTGCTGGCTGTTCTGCATTTGCTGCTTCCTCAGTCGGCTCCATTGACTCGGCAGACTGCTGCTCTTCTGCAACTTTCTGCTCGGTAGGCTCTTGCGACCCCTGTGAATAGAAGAAACTCTTGATAACCTCTACCTGAGTTTTGAGCTCCACAATTTCAGGATTGCTTTCCAGAAGCTCTTTCAGTCTTGCTACCAGTTCCTTGCGATCAAGGTTGTCGTAAATAGAATTTTCCATAAATGATAATTATTAAATTAAATGCTTTTCTTTATTCTTATGAATAAGTATATTGCTGCCTTGGATAATGGCAGATAAATATCGTATATAATTGGCGAAAGCCAAAATTTGGGCTGGTTGAACCCTTTCAGTGTGTGGTTAATCATTAATGTCTGCCAGATGTATTTAATAATGAGTGCTCCTCCCATAACTGCAGTTCCTGTAATCCACCATGAAGGTTTTAAAATAGGGAGCAATACGACACAGAGCACTGCCATGCTCACGAATACCATTCTTGCCATAGGTTCTCCGAGCATCCATGTCTTGCTCTTTGGGTTGAATTCGTCTTCAACCATCATGTCTCTCAGTTTGACGTATCTCCATTCCTTGTACGACAGAGAATCCATGTCAAGGGTGTGTCCTGCTACAGAGCTTTCAACCCTTGTGTTTATGCTGTTTGCATGTCTGTTTACCATCATCTTGTCTTCGCCGTCTTGCATGTGCAACAGGCCTGCATAGCCGTTGTTGTCAAAAAATGCACTTTTGAGGTATGCAAGGTTTTTGCCTGTACCGCTATAGGGTTTACCCATGATTGCAAAACCTAATGATGACAGGTCCTTTATTATCGTGTCGTATGCAATCATGTGCTGGACGAATTTTCCGTTGTCGTTGTAGAGGTTCAGCCCTAACACAAATTCAGTGCCAGTAATGAAGTTTCTTACGATTTTCTCAATCCAGAACATCGAGAATGGTCTTGTTCCAGGCTCTATGAATAGCAGAATGTCATTGTGCGCTGCTTTGGCACCTACTGTTACTGCCAGTTTCTTAGGTGATAATACACGGCTGTCTTTGGGCAACTTTGTATAGTAAAGCAGGTCGCCGTAAGTTTTTTGCAGTTCTCTTACCACATTTTCTGTCTCGTCCCACGAACCTTCATCCACAAGTATCACCTCAAACTTTGGATATTCTTGCTCTAGCAGCAGTGGTAGGTATGATTTAAGGTGTCTGTCGTTGTTTCTTGTCACTACAACGATGCTGACTGATGGGAGTTCATCGCTGTATAGAACGTGATTTCGTTTCTCATCCTTGTTTCTGCGCATTACTGCACTGAATGGTTTGACTATGTAGTAAACTTCTATAAATAAGGCTATTAAACCTACAACTACAACAAAAATCATCATGATTTGATACCGCTTTTTATGTTGGCACAAAGTTACATAAAAAAAACCAATGAGAAATGCTTTCCAAGTGAGATTTTTTTTGTAATTTTGCACTGCTTTTCAATAGCAGTTCATATTATGATTGACGAACAACAGTATTTTGACCTGCCAATGCAGGAACCAGTGCCTTATCTACCTGTAGAACAGTTTGTTCCAACAGAACCAGAACAACGCAAATATACTCCAGTCTTAGAGACGAGAGAGGGCATTTTTGAACAGGCAAAGGATCAAGGATTCGGCTTTCTTCGCACTGCCGACCATAATTTTCTCGCTTCGGACGATGATACACACATCGGTTTGCCGGACGTGAAGCGTTACAGAATCAAGACGGGTGATTACGTCGTATGTAAGGCTGACATTGGCCGTCCGGCTAAATATGCACCTTGCGTCGAAGTAATTTCCATCAATGGTGATGCACCAGACAAACTCCGTCAGCGTGTACCATTCGAAAAACTCGTGCCTGTTTTCCCGAATGAGAAATTTATACTTGTGAATCCTGGTGAACCCGCACCGGAATCTATTCGAATGATTGACCTCTTTGCTCCTATTGGCAAGGGTCAGCGTGGAATGATTGTTGCCCAGCCTAAGACTGGTAAGACAACCATCATAAAGGATCTTGCAAATGCCATCATCAAGCATAACAAGGAGGTTCACATGGTTATCTTGCTTGTTGATGAGCGCCCTGAGGAGGTGACAGATATCCGCCGCAGTGTAGATGGCGCGATGGTTGTTGCCTCAACTTTTGATGAAAAACCTAAACATCATGTTGATGTTGCAACTGTTTGTTATGAACACGCACGCCGCATGGTTGAGAGTGGAAAAGATGTGGTAATTCTCATGGACTCTCTTACACGTCTTGCCCGTGCTTACAACATTCTTGAGCCTTCTTCAGGAAAGCTTCTCTCAGGAGGTGTCGATCCTGCAGCTTTGCATGGCCCTAAGAAATTCTATGGAGCTGCGCGTAATATCGAGAATGGTGGTTCGCTCACAATCATTGCAACTGCCCTTATAGAAACTGGCTCGAAGATGGATGATTTCATCTTCGAGGAGTTCAAAGGTACAGGTAACATGGAACTTCAGCTTAGCCGCCTGCTGGCTAATCGCCGTTCCTTCCCTGCAATAGATGTCATTAATTCTTCAACTCGACGTGATGACCTGCTGTTGCCTGCAAATGTTCTCAGCCGTATATGGATGGTACGTAAGTCATTCAATGGTCTCAGCACTGTCGAGGCAACTGAAATTGTGCTCCAGAAAATGGATGAATATAAGAATAATGAGTTATTGTTGGAAAATATATTCAAATAAGCGATGATACTTCCTATTTATCTTTATGGACAAGGTGTCCTCAGGAAAGAGACTGATGATATTGATAAAGATTATCCTAACCTCAAGGAGTTGATTGATAATATGTTCCAGACCATGTATCATGCAGAGGGTATTGGCCTTGCAGGACCACAGGTTGGACTCTCGATAAGGCTTTTCGTTGTTGATGGTACGCCTTTGAAAGAGGATATGCCAGACATGGTTGAAGGTAAGCATGTGTTTATTAACCCAGAGATAATTGAAGAGTCGGAGGAAACTGTTTCTTACGAAGAGGGCTGTCTTAGCGTTCCGGGAATACATGAAAAAGTAGTAAGACCTGAGGAAATAGTGATGCACTATTACGATGAAAACTGGGTGGAGCATACTGACCGGTTTACTGGTTTCTTTGCACGTATGCTGCAGCATGAATACGACCATCTGGAGGGTCATGTCTTCACAGACCATATTTCTTCGATAAGACGTCAGATGGTCTCTATAAAACTGAAGAAAATTTCCAACGGAAAGGCCTCTTGCGCATACAAGACAAGATAATCTAACATTAGAAAAAAGCACTTCGTTGGTTGTCAGTTGTTTGCAGATTGCCGAGAAGTGCTTTTTCTAACATATTATATTTGGCTGTTACGGCTATTATGCGTAACTTTGCACCGTCAAACAAAAAATATTTAGTTATGAAAAAAGTTATCTTATTGTTTGCCGTTACAGTGGCATTGTTCAGTTGCGAAAAACCAACTGAAGGTCTAGATCCAGCTTTGCCTAATCCTAATGCACACGACCCTATTGGGGATGTTGTGGCGTTGGTTAAACAGATTTCTGTCATGAAACAGACGGATGCTCACACATTTCTTATAAATCAGGGATGGGTTGGCAATACTCATGGGTATGAGCAGGTATATACTAAGGTTTTGGATTGTGGCGGGGAATGCGAATTTGCCGTTGACTATGTGTCAGATACATACGCCTCGGTATATCTTATTGATGTTGAAGATATTCCTGATATGCCCGTTGAAAATGCAGTGGAAGCTTTGAACTCAATAGGAATAGAATTTGAAATCAGGGGTGTCAAGCAGTCATACAAAAATCCAGAGACGTTTGTTGATGATGTTGCTGGGATAGGCCATGAAAAATATGGTACGTCTTATTTCAGTTGGTTAGACGAAACAAAAAATAATTTTACTGACATTATTGTTCGATATGACACGACAACCCAGAAGGTTACTGATATTTCGTTTGAGTTGTTATTGCCTGAGATGGACGTTGATACTCTTGACGTGCCATATAAGTTTGGCTTTGTTGAAGGTGAATGTGTAGTGCTTTCCAACGACAGTGTCTCTCAGTCAGATTTTCTTTCACAGGTGGCTGGCTCTGGCTGGAAATGGGTAAGTACTAACGAGATACGTCTTGACGGTTCTGTTAAAGGCAAAGAGTTCTGGTCTGGCATGGCTGGTGCTGGTCCTGGTGCATACTTCATTGATGTTGATTCTGTCACGATGTTCTATTGGTCTGATGCTCTTCCTGGCAAGTGCTATCATACAGATTTTACACGTTTCAGCAACTCTGTAATCCAGGCCTATAGACGGGAAAATTGGCATACCTATATGACGCTTCTTGAAATCAAGGGTGATGAACTGTGGCTGATGCAGACTGTTGGCTACCGTGCTGCAGATGACCGAAATATATATGTCCTTGAAAAGTATCAACGAATGACAGATGACGAGTTGGAATTTTACAGGACAAATTACACAATAGAAAATTAAAAAAGCCCCATCAAGGGGCTTTTTTAATGATTTTGAGACCTAAGTCATAAGACATTCAAGACTTGTTCTTTAATCTGTTCCAGTTGGTCTTTCATCTTTACCACGATTATCTGCATCTCGCTGTGGTTCGATTTTGAGCCGAGGGTGTTTATCTCACGACCCATCTCTTGGGCAATGAAACCGAGTTTCTTGCCTGCTGCAGGCTCGTACGCCATAGTCTCGCGGAAATACTTGATATGGTTTCTCAGTCGCACTTTCTCTTCGTTGATGTCAAGTTTCTCAAGATAGAAAATCATCTCTTGTTCAAGGCGGTTGGGATCAACTGCAATCTTGTCTTTTATTGCATTGAGATTTTCTTCCAGACGGCCTTTTATGCGGTCAATGCGTTCTCTCTCGTATGGCTCAACCTGGGCAAGCAGACTTTCTATTGTCTCAAGTTTTTCTTCGAACATGCGTTCAAGCGCTGCGCCCTCCTGTTTGCGGAACTTGTCTAAATGGTCGCACACGTCATTGAGCAATCTTACTATGGCATTCCATTCCTGTTCATCAAGTTCTGCAGTGTTGGCTTTCAGCACGTCTGGCATTTTTACCAGAACCTCCATCAGGTTTTCTGGCATTGCAATGTCCAACTGTTCTGATGCTTTTTCGAGTTGCTCTTTGTATCCTCTCAGAAGAGCCATGTTTACGTTGGCAGAACTGCTTGTGGCGATGTCGTCATAATACAAGGCAAAGTCAATCTTGCCGCGTATGAGTCGCTGAGCAATCATGTTGCGTATGTCAACGTCTTTTTCGTGGTATAGAGTAGCAATCTTTGTCGTAATGTCTACACCCTTAGAGTTCAGTGACTTTAACTCAATAGTGATTTTTCTGTTGGCAAATTCTGTAGTGGCTTTGCCAAAGCCAGTCATTGATTGTATCATAAAACTAATTGTCAATTTCAATTGTCAGTTTCAGTACTATTCCTGCCATTATGCAGGATAGCAGGGTAGTTACTGGCTGTGAAAACCATAGCAGGTTCAGTTTTGACAGACCGAAAATGTTTGTCATGGGCAGGAGAATGATGCAGGGAATTAGAAATACAATCTGCCTTGCCAGAGTCAGTGCTATTGATATGCGAGCCCTGCCAATGCTCTGGTAGTAGTTGGTTACTATCACGTGAAAGCCCACAAGTCCGAGCATAAGACAGTATATCCTCAGACCGTTTGCCGCCATGCCTATCAGTATATCATTCTGATTATTGAAGCAGAGTGCTATGGCTCTTGGTGCAAGCTCTGCTCCAAGCCAGCCGACAATGCTTATGATGCTGCCTATCATTATTCCCTTACGCAGAGTCTCGTTCACTCTTGCTGTCTGCCTTGCACCGAAATTGTAGCCTATTATAGGTTGCAGACCATGAGCCAATCCTACGACAGTTACTGTTACGAGGGTGCTGTATGATGATATGATTCCGAATGCACCTATTGCCAAGTCACCGCCATATCTTTTCAGCGATGTGTTCATGAATATGTTCACCATTGAGTTGCAGAGTTGCAGTAGGAATGGTGACATTCCGATGGAGAGAATTTTGGCAATGATGCCAGAGTCAATCATGTATTCCGATGATTTCAGCGAGACTTCGTGTTCCTTTTTCAAGAAGAAGGCCATTGCCCAGATGGCAGAGGCAGACATTGATATTACAGTTGCAATTGCAGCTCCGCGTATTCCCATGTCAAGCCAGAAGATGAACAGAGGGTCAAGTGCAATGTTCAGCAGAGCCCCGAACACAAGGGTCTCCATTGCAAGCCTCGGCTTCCCGACGGCTCTTATCACGTTCGATAGCCCCCAGCTCAGTGATATGGCTATGTGTCCGGGAATGACTATCCGGAGGTATTCTTCAGCGTAAGGAATTGTGGCCTCAGAACCCCCGAAGGTTGTCAGTATCGGTTTGAGCCAGCAGAGCATAATGCTGCTGACAATGGCATAGCATATTGCAATCATCAGCAGAGTGTTGGGCAGAATCCTTTTCATTGTCTTGTCATCCTCGCCTAACTTGATTGAAGTTACTGCGGCAGCACCTTGTCCAACAAGCATTCCGAATGCTGACAGTATGTTCATTATTGGGAAAGTTAGCCCGAGACCAGAGAGTGCCAATGCACCGACACCTTGGCCGATGAATACTCTGTCAACGATGTTGTACAGGGTATTGGCCAAGGTGCCTACTAAAGAGGGAATGGTGAAGCACCATATCAGTTTCCCTATCGAATCTGTTTTGAGATTAGCCAAGATAAGTCTTCAATATCAGTTTCTTTGGATTCTGACGTAGTTTTTTGAGTGCCTTTTCTTTAATCTGGCGTACACGTTCACGTGTAAGGCCGAACTCGTCGCCAATCTCTTCGAGTGTCATTTCCTGACATGCAATGCCGAAGAATTTCTTTACTATCTCGCGTTCGCGCTCGCAGAGCATTGCATCGAGGGCTCTGTTTATCTCTGTGGCGAGAGATTCGTCCAGCAGTGTCGAATCAGCCACAGGTGAGTCATCGTTAGGAAGCACGTCCAGCAGCGAGTTGTCTTCGCCTTCGACGAAAGGGGCATCCACTGAGACGTGTCGGCCAGAGATTTTGATTGTGTCGGCCACTTTGTCCATAGGCATGTCCAATTCTTCAGCCAATTCTTCTGGCGAAGGGCGACGCTCGTTCTCTTGCTCGAAGCGCGAGAGAGCCTTGTTTATCTTGTTGAGCGAACCAACCTGGTTGAGCGGCAGGCGCACAATACGCGACTGCTCTGCCAAAGCTTGCAGGATGGCTTGTCTGATCCACCATACTGCGTATGATATGAACTTGAAACCTCTCGTCTCGTCAAATTTCTCGGCTGCCTTGATTAAGCCAAGGTTACCTTCGTTAATTAGGTCTGGTAACGACAGACCTTGGTTTTGATACTGTTTTGCCACTGAAACGACAAAACGGAGGTTCGAGCTGACCAGCTTGTCAAGTGCTTTGCGGTCGCCATTCCGGATCTTCTGTGCAAGTTTTACCTCATCATCCACAGATATGAGTTCCTCGCGACCAATCTCCTGAAGGTACTTGTCCAATGACTGGCTCTCACGGTTAGTAATTGATTTAGTGATTTTTAATTGACGCATATCGCTATACTTAGTCTTTTATTTATCGTTTTGTAACGCTTTGGGACATTATTACCCAAAATAATGTGCAAAGTTAGGTGTTTTTTTTGAACTGGCCAAATTTTTTACATAATAAATTTTAGGAATTTTTTACCATGTTATTTTTTGCCGTCTCAAATAAAAATTGTACCTTTGCAGTCGCATTGTTTACACCGTACTTTGGCTATTAGACCTTAGTCTTTTGTCCTTAGTCATTGGTTAGATAAATAAAAACAACAAACAATATGGACAATCGTTATTTAGAGTTGCTTGGCCGTCAATTCCCTACAATAGAGGCGGCTTCGACAGAGATAGTCAATCTTGAGGCTATCCTTAATCTCCCTAAAGGTACAGAGCATTTCCTCTCTGATGTTCACGGCGAGTATGAAGCTTTCGACCATGTGCTCCGCAATGCCAGCGGTGCTGTGGCACGCAAGGTGAACGACGAGTTTGGCACTGAGCTCCGCGAGAAGGAGAAACATGATCTCTGCACGCTCATCTATTACCCTGCCGAGCGTCTTGAGATTATCAAGTCGGAGGAATCTGATATTCACGAGTGGTACAAAGTGACGTTGCTTCGCCTTGTGCGTCTCTGCAAGGCTGTCGGTGCAAAATATACACGTTCGAAAGTGCGCAAGACACTTCCGGTGGCTTTCTCTTACATCATCGAAGAACTCATGCACGAGAGTGGCGATGACGAGCATAAGCACGCATACGTAAATGCAATATTCGAGAGCATTATCAGCAATGGCCGTTCCGATGCCTTCATTATAGCAATATGCGGTGTTATCCAGCGTCTTGTCATCGACCGCCTGCACCTTGTCGGTGATGTTTACGACCGTGGACCTGGTGCACACAAGATTATGGACATGCTTCTTCAGTATCGCGACATTGATATTCAGTGGGGCAACCATGACATAGTCTGGATGGGTGCTGCTGCCGGCAACGAGGCTTGCATGTGCACCGTAATTCGCATCTCTCTCCGTTATGCAAACATGAACACCCTTGAGGATGGCTATGGCATCAACATGCTCCCTCTCGCGACTTTTGCCCAGCAGTTCTATGCCGACGATCCTTGCAAACCATACAAGCCAAAACTGAAATATGCCGACTTGCAGTATGACGAGGCAAACGTACGTCTCATGTCTCAGATGCAGAAGGCCATTGCAATCATACAGTGGAAACAGGAACATGCCATAATGGAACGTCATCCTGAATGGGACATGCAGTCACGTGACCTCCTCCATCGCATTGACCTCGAGAAGGGTTCAATCACTTTCGATGGTGTTGAGTATGAGATGAATGACAAATTCTTCCCTACAATCGACCCTGCCGACCCTTACAAGATGACTCCAGAGGAGCAGGATGTCATGGACAAACTCCGCGACTCTTTCCTCCAGAGTGCCAAACTGCAGCGTCACCTTCGCCTGATGCTCGACAAGGGTATGCTTTATCTTGTTTGCAATGGCAATCTCATTTTCCATGCCTCAATCCCTATGACCAAGGAGGGCGAGTTCAAGGAAGTTGACCTGCTCGGACAGAAATACAAAGGAAAGGCTTTCTGCGACGAGGTTGACCGTCTCGTGCGCATAGCCTGCTTGCCTTGTGCTGAAATGCCTGAATACAAGGCTGCTGTCGATTATATGTGGTATTGGTGGTGCGGTCCTGACAGCCCTCTGTTCGATAAGCACCAGATGGCTACTTTCGAGCGCTACTATTTCGACAAACATGCTGACCCTTGCAAGGAAATCAAGGGATTCTACTACAAGCATCGCGAAAACGAGGAACGTTGCGACTATATCCTCGACGAGTTCGGCGTTGTAGGCAACCACCGTCATATCATCAACGGGCATGTGCCTGTCAAAACTATCAAGGGTGAGAGTCCAATACGTGCAAACGGCAAGGTGCTTGTCATCGACGGAGGTTTCTCGAAGGCTTACCACGAAGAGACGGGTATTGCAGGTTATACTCTCGTATCAAACTCTCATACAATGCAACTTGTCCAGCATGAGCCGTTCTCCTCTCGTCAGGAGGCTATCGAAAAGGGTTTCGACATTCAGAGCACGCATTTCGTTGTCGAGACGGACACACGTCGTACATACGTTCGTGATACTGACAATGGCCGTCGCCTTCAGACTCAGGTTGACGAACTTAAGGAGTTGCTGCAGTACTACAAACTCAAATACTCCAAGAAGTGACACTCGCTCAGCGTTACGATGGCGTTTTGATTTATTTCAGGCAGAGTGGCCTTTCGACAAGGCCCGAACTGACCTACAGCGATGCTTTTTCGCTGCTTGTGGCGGTAATGCTCAGTGCTCAGTGTACTGACAGGCGTGTGAATCTCGTCACACCTGCACTTATGGCAGCCTTTCCAACGCCTGCAGATATGGCCAAGGCATCAGAGCAGGAGATTCTTGAATATGTTTCTTCTGTCTCGTACCCTAACGCCAAGGCGCGTCATCTTCATGAGATGGCGGCAAAGCTTGAGGCTGATTATGCAGGAGTTGTGCCTGACTCCCGAGAGGCTCTGATGACCCTTCCAGGAGTTGGACGTAAAACGGCCAACGTAGTTCTTGCCGTATGGTTTCATCGTCCCGCAATGCCGGTAGATACTCATGTTTTTCGTGTCTCTAACCGCTTGGGGCTTGTCTCTGGCGTAAAGACCCCGACAGAGTGCGAACTTTTGCTCATGCGCCATATTCCTGCGAAACTCTGTGCCGATGCACACCATTGGCTGTTGCTTCATGGACGTTATGTGTGCTTGGCACGCAAGCCTCTTTGTGACAGATGTGAAATAAAAGAATATTGTAAATATCATGCCAAAAAAATCTAAAAATAAAACCAAGAAAAACGAGGAAAAGAGTGGCTTTATTGCCTTTGTTACTTCTCCTGCTTTCAAATACAGTGTGGGGCTTGTCTGTATGTTCATGGCCCTCTATTTCTTCATTGCCATGCTCAGCTATCCGTTCACTTTTGCCGAAGATGCAAGCCGGCAGGTGCCTTCAGCCAATTGGGCTGGGTATGCAGGCGGCATTCTGGCAGATGAACTGATAGACAATGGGGTGGGCATTGCTGCCTTTGCCATTCCCTTCCTGCTTGCCATTTTTGGCTGTATGCTCATGTCAATCAACGTGAAGTCGCTTTTCAAGTGCCTTCTGTATCCTGTCCTCATTATGCTATGGCTCCCAGTGACCGTGGAACTTTGCTTTGGGTCGCTTTTCGACAAGTGGAATCTTGGCGGCATATATGGCAAGGTTGCCGACGAGGCTATTGCCAACGCCATTGGACCTGTGGGCGAGATTCTCGTGCTGCTGGTTACGCTGGCGGTATTTGGTGTCTTTGCCTTCAAGTGGAACAACTATCTCTCCAGTCTCCCGTCAGTTGCCGACATATTCAGCCGTATCAAGACCCGCAAGACTGAAACAGATGAGAATGAGCCTGAAGACGAGATTTCCGACGAAGATGATTCTGAAGAAAGTGAGACTCCTGAGAACAACGCTTCTGCCGATGTCTATGCTAAGGAGGATGTGGTATTCACCTATCAGGCTGAAGAGCAAACAGAGGAGGGTGCCAATGAAATAATTGTAGAGACGACCGAACCTGAGAAGGATGAAGAGGGAATCGTTGTCGAATCCAGCGAACCAGAGGATGATGGCAGTGTCGTCGTAGAGTCACTTTCTGCTGTTGAAGGAGTAGATGAACCTGTGGTTGAGCGCGACTTGCTGGCAGAACTCGGTCCATACGACCAACGCAAGGATCTCTCTATGTACAGGTTCCCTTCGCCCGAATTGCTGAAGGATTTCGCAGACCAGAAGGGTGGAGTGTCGCAGGAGGAGCAGTTGGCCAACCAACGTAAGATTGTTGAGACTCTCCGTCATTTCAACATAGGCATCAAAAAGATTTACGAGACTATAGGCCCTACTGTCACGCTTTTCGAGATTGTGCCTGAGGATGGCGTGCGCATAGTCAAGATTCAGAACCTTGAGAAGGATATCATGCTTTCTCTTTCTGCAACAGGCATACGTATCATCTGTCCTATCCCCGGCAAAGGTACGATAGGTATCGAGGTGCCAAACGCCCATCCGAAGGTTGTCGGAATGCGTCCTCTCATACTCTCTTCTGCCTTTCAGGAATCAAAGGCCGAACTGCCAGTGGTGATGGGTCGTACAATCACGAACGGTGTCTTCACCTTCGACCTTGCCTCAACTCCTCACCTTATAGTTGCCGGTGCTACAGGCCAAGGCAAGTCCGTTGGCCTGAATGCCATAATAACCTCATTGCTCTATGCAAAGCACCCTTCGGAACTCAAATTGGTGCTTATTGACCCTAAGCAATTGGAATTCAGTATATATGCTGACATCGAGCGACATTATCTCGCCAAGTTGCCAGAGGAGGACAATGCGGTTATCACAGATTCCAAGAAGGTTATCTCAACGCTTGAGGCTGTGTGCCAGGAGATGGAGAACCGCTACCACCTGCTTTCGCTTGGCAAGGTGCGCAACATCAAGGAATACAATGCCAAATTCAAGGAACGTCGTCTCAACCCAAGTTACGGCCATCGCTATCTCCCTTACCTTGTAGTCGTGGTTGATGAGTTTGGCGACCTCATAGCTACGGAGGGCAAGAAGATAGAGACGCCAATCCAGCGCATAACCCAAAAGGCGCGTGCGGCGGGTATTCACATGATTCTTGCAACGCAGCGTCCTTCGGTGAACGTCATAACTGGTGTCATCAAGGCCAACTGTCCAACGCGTATAGCCTTCCGCGTGATAAGCAAGATAGACTCAATGACAATCCTCGACTGTGCAGGAGCCGACCAACTTGTTGGTCGTGGCGACATGCTTTACTCCAAAGGCGATACTCCTCAGCGTGTGCAGTGTGCGTTTGTCGATACACCTGAGGTCGAAGCTATCGTTGAACATATCCATTCACAGCAGTCCTATCCTGAGGCATACGAACTTCCAGAGCCTCAGTCTGATTCGGAGGAGGGTGGAGAGAAGACTTTCTCAACCCTCGACTGCGACAAGATGTTCAATGAGGTGGCGGAGTATGTGGTGCAGTCGCAGCAAGGCTCAACATCCAACATCCAACGCAAGTTCGAGATTGGCTTCAACCGTGCAGGCCGCTTGATGGACCAACTTGAGGCTGCCGGCATAGTGGGTCCTGCCCGTGGCAGCAAACCTCGCGAGGTGCTTGTCAAGTCTCTTGCCGAACTCGACACGCTCATGGCATCATTGCAATGACAATTGACAATTGATAATTGATAATTGATAATTGATAATTTGATTAAGCCCTGAAGGGTAGGGTGTTCAAAATTGGCGATAAAAATGCGACCATTTTGAATTATGCCCTTAGGGTATTAATACGTTTTGTCACAAGGTTTTTTGAAAGATTTTCATTTCTCCATAGAGTTATGTCTTTCACCCTTGTCCGCATTAAG
>JAZRYS010000191.1:0-1182 GCA_045600865.1 Candidatus Aphodosoma sp. | reverse complement strand
ATAGGTGCTCCTTGTCAAATGGAACTTCCACGATGTTGTCTTCGGTCATCCACATGAAAGTCTGCACTCCCCCATACACTTCGGATTCCGTCCTATTTCTTTGGGGGCAGTCATTAGCAAGGGCTGATGTTTTCTGCATTCTATCCTTCATAAGGTAACTTTCAATTACTAATCGCTTAATTGTTAGGTTCAGTCCTTCGTGGAGCGTTACCGATTACTCCACTACTATGACTTCGGCTGACTTCTCACGGCAAGCTTTACTCCATGGCTTTTGTAAAGGTAACTAATCACCATGTCCGCGTGACCTCCTCGGATAAGGGCATTGTCTTTCCATCTTATGCCTACTTCATCTACACCAACCGTTCCGAATAGCTATAGGGCTTTGGTTTGTTTGGCAACCTTACCCACGGTCAAATGCCTTATATGAAGTTTCTGTTCGTTAGGCCAGATGTTTGCCGACGGCTTCCTTAAGATTCCACCTCGCGATGGACACCCTTGCCTTGGGCTATGTGATTCCCGCTATTAGGGCTCACTCGGGACTTACACCCGTTAGACAATGCTTATGCCGAGCGTACCAAAAAAAGGAGCCCCTCTTCACAGAGAGACTCCCCGAGTCATCATGAACAAAAAAGTTAGTGCTTGCTGCTTATGATTGTTTTACTTCGTTCCTGCAAGGAAATCATTAAGGTCGTTGTAACCCTTATATCGGTGCGACTCATCAACAGTCATGTCAGGGAATGCCTGTATGATAGTCTTGGTAGCTGTTCGTCCTGCATCATCGTTATCGAGATAGCAGTGAATAGAATCATACTCTTTAAGGTAGGGAAGCAACTGTCTGACCTCACCAACACCGTTGAGAACAAAGAAGTCGCAGGGTGCGCCGATAGTAATACCTGTGTCTGGCATCCATGTTTCGATGGTCAGGTAGGTCAGCATATCGAAGAATCCTTCAAAAACACAGCATTCTTTCTGAAGCGTACCCATGGGATAGATTGCAGAAATGGTTTTCTTGCCGATACACCGCTTATTGAGTTTGTTACGTGCCTCCATACCATTGGCAACATTCATGAAGGCTATGGCATAATATCGTTTTCCGTAAAGAGAATAGTGAACCTCCTTGCAGTATCTTTGGGCAATATTGAAGTCTATTCGTCTTTGAATGACATAATCACGGAGGTAAGG
>JAZRYS010000190.1:0-1931 GCA_045600865.1 Candidatus Aphodosoma sp. | reverse complement strand
ACTTCATAGTACAGTCGCTGCTTCCAACTTTCTCTGATCGGTTGAGCCTTTGTCCAGAAAGTAGCGATGACTCAAAATCGCTACTCATAGCCTTACGGAAGAAGTATGCATCCTTCAGCCAATGGAGCCTGACAGAATATGCCTGGTTCCTTACTCACTATTATCCTTTGTCAGATACAATCATCCAATGATTTCATCATACAGACACACATTATATATATTATTATGCTGCATCAGTACGCTCCAGATTGCTTGTACACAATCTGGACATTCTGTCGTAACTCAGCAGATGGTTCAAAAACAGAAGATTGTAGATACAATAGATTTCTCTGCACTATCAGCAGGCCATGATTATGTAGATTTAGGAATCTGTCAAGGCCTTTGTTGGGCAACGATGAACGTAGGAGCTGATCGTCCAGAAGAGAGAGGCGCACATTTCAGTTGGGGAGAAGCAATGATCAATAAGGAACCACATTACGATCCCAAGTTTTATCCTTTTGGCAATCCGGCACATAAATATGTTGCTCGTAACAATAACGGCTTCTACGAAGAGGAGTGGGCAGCAGTAGCTGTTGATGGTCGCACGGTACTCGAAGCATGCGATGATGCTGCACATGTCAACTGGGGAGGCGGCTGGCGTATGCCTTTTGCTGATGAACTTGACTCACTGATCACACTCTGCCGATGGGAACCCGACACGCTCAATGGCGCAGCCGGCTATCGTGTCTGGAGCAACCGGAAAGGATACGAAGACCGATCCATCTTTCTTCCCTACACCGGAGCATGGAGCCAGCTCAGCCTGGTCAAACAAAACACGGGCGTATATCTATGGTCTAAGACTCTGGGAATTAACCCCAATGCCAGTATCGGCATTCTGGCCAGCGCGGAATACCTGACACGCACTTTCTACTATCGCTATCAAGGTCAGGCCATCCGTCCTGTCTTTCTTCCTCACGAGCGGTGTGTAGAGCAAGTGCTATTAGATAGTACAAACTTGAAACTCACACTCGGAGGCAAAGCTAAAAGATTACAAGCCTCTACCCTACCTGCTGATGCAACCCGGTCACAACTATACTGGCATAGTTCAGATTATAGTGTTGCCAGCGTTGACAGTTTCGGTTTAGTAACACCCATCGGACCTGGCTGGTGTTTCATCACTGCCACATCAACGGATGGCACCAGCCTTTCGGCTTCTTGTCGGGTCAGAGTCTTCGAAATTACCCCCCCCAATCACCCATGCATCGATCTTGGAATCTGCAATCATCTGCGTTGGGCCACAGAAAACATCGGAAAAAACGCAGAAACGCCACGTGGTCAGCTGCTTACCTGGCCAGAGGCCAACAGCCTATTATGGGGACAGCACTGGAGACTTCCTACCGAAGCAGAACTTGATTCTTTGCGGACGAAATGTAGTTGGCAGAGAACAATCGAAAATGGAATGACAGGATACAAGGTGACCGGCAAAGTATGCGGTTTTGAAGATCATAGCATCTTCTTACCAGACACAAATACCGCCATGCCATTCTATGGTATTTACTGGTCTTCGTCACAATCTTCGGTCCATGCAAAAGCTCATAGTGCCATAGCTTTTACAGACGAAGATGTCATATGGACCTATCGTCCTGACTCTTGCCAACTCATGATCCGCATGGTATATTCGATGGAATACTGACTTACTGGAGATTTTGATTTCTGAAAAAATATCCTTATCTTTGCATCAGACAATAAAACGCGCTCATGAAAGGACAAAACCAAAATACAGAGATTGAACTCTATCGACAATCGCTCTTTGAAGCCATCGAGAAATCCTTTGGCCGAAAAGTATTGACCAGCCGTGACTTTACCCAACTCTGTACAGATATCAAATACAGGACCAAAGAGACCATAGGCGTAACAACGATGAAGCGCATCTATGGCTATATTAATGATCC
>JAZRYS010000189.1:0-5847 GCA_045600865.1 Candidatus Aphodosoma sp. | reverse complement strand
AACATCGAAAAGTGTTCATTCAAGACTTTATAAAGGCTCATAAACCTTATAGATAAAGGTCTTGCAAGAGATTTTAGGGCTCTTTTTGACACTTATAAATATGTTACCCCTATTTCAGGTCTCTTTTTGATACTTAAGCCGGAAATCGTGGAAAGCCTCCTGCTCATTCTCATTGAGATTGGCGTATTCGATAATCTTATTGAAAGTGTCCTCACTCATGCAGCTCTCGCAATAGAGTGAACGAGGGAAGTATTCGAAATCCTGATACATGAACTCTGGATCCTCCTCATCGGCGTGAAGCTGACGGCAGATGTCCAAGAACTCATCGTAATCTTCGAACTTTGTCAAATCGAGCCACATGCCGAAGAGACTGCCATCATTGTACTTGCCGTAAGTGCCGCAATATACTGACGGATGCTCTTCACGATAATCTACTACTCCGTACTGCTCCTTGATTTCATTGTAAGAGAGGACTTCCTTTGCTTCTGTAAAAGCGGCTGTGTTTGAAACTGATTCTTTCATTGTTTTTAGAATTTTGAATGTTAGACTTGCTCCCGAATGGGAAATAAATTTTACGGTGCTTCCAGAAAGTGAGCGTTGAAAGTGCGGTATGCAAGGAATTGAAAAGAAAAAGTGAGGAATACCCATTTTGTAACCAGGGAGCAAACACTGGACAAAATGTGGAAGGTTGCCACATCTTTTTGTGAAGCAATAATGCAATGGTACTTGCCTCAAACGGCACGCCTTAACTTTGCATCGGAAAATGATTTAGCCCATCGGGAAGAAAGCAAGGCACAGGCAATGTTCGTCAAGAAAACGGTGAGAGAGAAAATCTGTAAGTCCAGCCGATTCAGAAAGCAATACAGGAAGGAGTCAATGAAACAAGGGCAAGCAGCAGGAGTGGTATCGGCATCCATAGTCAGCATGAAGCGGTTGGCAAAGTACGATGGCAGTCCGACATGAGGTTGGCAAAGAAGAGGTAGAAGAAGTTCTATCTGCAGCGGTAGCCGATGAAGGCAGAGAAATAAGGATGAGAGTACCCACGAGAACGGGAGAGTGGAATGAGTGAACACACGCTGCGCCAATCATGAGAAAGAGCAGATGGCAGATTTCCGATTGGGATGATATGGCACTCCGTGATGACCAGGGCAGAGAAGAGGAGAGCCTATCGGACGAGAGCTTTGGCAACAGATAGGCAGACTCCCTCCGATTACAATGCACCCGATTATGAGTACCTTGACATGGGAAGTCATGAGGTTTCGGACATGTTCGGCAACAAAAAAAATACGCGCACGATATACCTTTTATGGCGCAATCCTTGCACATTTGTATTTGAGCGTTACATTACATGAACGACCTTATCACTTTTTACACCCTTATATGCAATCTTTCCAGAAAAACATTTGGTCATGTCGCCAATTTAATGTAATTTTGCGACAAAATCGAAAGTAAAATGGTTACTGAATCCGTTGAAGCAAAGGTAATTCACAAGATTAGGAAGTGCGGTAGGGGTAATTTATTTTTCCCATCCGATTTCGTAAGCTACGGCGAAGTAAAAAATGTCCACAAGATACTGGAGAGGCTGACATCTGAAGAAATGCTTCTCCGCATCGGTCGTGGCATATATTATTATCCCAAGATCGACAAGCAGCTTGGGCTTGGTGTTCTATACCCGACACTGGAGGCAGTAGCAGAGGGAATAGCCAAGCACGATAAGGCAAGGATAGTTCCTACAGGACTGTATGCGTTGAACAGGTTGGGATTCTCAACCCAGATAACCATGAACATCGTCTATCTTACCGACGGCTATCCTCGTAAGGTAGCGCTGTGGAATGGAGCAACTATACAGTTCAAGCATACACAGCCAAAGAATCTCGCTTTCCATTCGCACCTTGCCATGCTTCTGACCTTTGCCTATAAGAGTCTTGGCAAGGAGAGCATAACCGATGATATACTTGACAAGACAAAGGAGTTGCTTGCCAAGGATTCAAATGATATAGTAAAACAAGACTATGGGCTGATGCCATCATGGGTATCGTCCATAATAAAGAAACTTTATGAAGAATAACTATTTCGCTCTGACAAAAGAGCAACAAGTCCTGGTATTGGAGCAGGCTGCAGCCATTCATGCCTTGCCCAAACAAGCCATAGAGAAAGACCTGTGGGTATCAGCTATATTGCAAGTCCTTTTCACCCTTCCTTGTGCTGACAGTATTGTTTTCAAGGGAGGAACATCCATCAGCAAGGTATGGGGAATGATAAACAGGTTTTCCGAAGACATAGACCTGGCCATCGACAGAGCCATGTTCAACCTTGACGGCGACCTTACGAAGAAGCAGGTCAAGAAACTCCGTAAGGCATCATCGCTTTTTGTAAAGGAAAATCTCTGCCAACAACTATCGGATGCCATTAAGGAAACATCTCTTGACGGTTTGTGCGAGATAGAAGCGCAGCCAGATGGTGAAGGAGATAACACATATCCAGAGCCACGTATCATATATGTTCGATACCAGACTGTCTTTGAAGACAAACTTGATTATATCGCCCCGGTGGTAAAGATAGAGGCAGGATCACGATCACTTCTTGAACCGACCAGTGCCACGCGAATTAGCAGCATGGTGGAGAGTGCCTTGCCAACTATCAGCACCACTATAGCAGAAGTAGATGTCATCACAGCAGTAGCAGAGAAGACCTTCCTTGAAAAGTCCTTCTTGCTTCATGAACTGTTTTCTGTGAACAATGACGTTCCAGCCAAGCGTCGGTCACGTCACATATACGACCTGCACATGATGATGGAGAAGGGTATTGCAGAAAAAGCCATCAAGGATGACGAGTTATGGGAGACCATTCATCACCATCGTTCAACTCTTACAAGTATGAATGGAGTTGATTACACTCCAGACATACGAGACCGCATACAGCTTGTGCCGCCACAGGAAAGTGTTGAGAGCTGGAGGGCAGACTATGATGAGATGTTAGGTGCAATGATATATGGCAATCCACCTACTTTTGATGAATTGCTGGAGAGCGTGCAGAAGCTTGAATTGCTTTTCAGAGACAGAAAATAATTCTTCACGCACGATACACCTTTTGAGACGCAATCCTTGCAACATTTATTTGCAACTTATATATAACTGATAATCAACTATATAAAAAGAAAGGATTTTGCAACAGACAGTAGGATTTGTTGCAAAACCACCACTTTCGTTGCAAAGTGCCAGAAATGTTGCAAAATGTTGCAGTTTGTTGCAAGGAAAAGAAAGGCTAAATCTCTATGATTTACTATGTTGCATTTGTTACAAATGTTACATAGAAAACAACCCCAATTATAAGATTTCGCTTTTTCCGACAACAAAAAACTGCTTCCAGTTTCGCAACTAAAAGCAGTCATAATCAAAGAGTGTATGAAGAATTTACTTGTCATCGTCAAAGTTCAGTTCTGGCTGTTTAGGGTGTTCAGCGTCAAAGTCCTCCTGATGTGCCGTGTCGCCATCCGACTCCTTCGCACATTCAAGATTGATGCTGTAGCTCTGGCAAAGCATAGAGTAATCAAAGCAGTATGACCGTTGCACAGTAGATTTCTCTTTCATACCACCTTTGACATCCTTTTCCTTATCGTCAAATACAGGAATACCTTTTCGGAACACCTTGTAGCGTATTCCCGGTTTCTCACCGAGATATTCGCGAGAGTGTTCAAGGTAGTATTTGAGCGAGCCTTCAGGAAGCAGCGTATCTCCCACGGCTTTGCCATGCTTCTTGTAGAGCATGAAGATACGCGATTTCTGTATATAGAGGACAGGCTTTGTTTCAGACCAGTTAGCATCTACCTTGTCAGTTTTCAGACGGCGCAGATAGTCGATGCGGTAGTCACCACTCTCCATGATTTCACCATCACTGGCAAGGAACTGAACCATGTTCCAGAAAGCGGCAAGCTCATTGTTCTGCTTGCATTCGCTGTTTTGTTTGATGATGCCCTGGACTGAAATAGCCATCATCTGCTTGTATGAAAGAGAAATTGAAAGTGTGCTTTCAAGGCAACGGAATACGGCAAGCGGAGAAAGCCAGTTGAGAAGGATTCTGTCTTCGACCACAATATCCCGAAGCTGGGAATTGAGGTCCATCATCGTCTGTTCATAGAACAAGTGGAAATCCTTCTCCACTTTCTTACGCATGGATATAAGCTGGAGCGTGAGGTGCGACATCCCTTGCGACCGTATCTGACGAAGCCGGATGTAGTTCGCCTTCTGCTCTTCAGTAAACTCCGACTTGTCAAACGAGAGGAAGATCAATCGGGAGAAGAGCGCGATGTCCGCCGTAGGCATCTCCTGCCCGGAGAGGATGACACCCGAATCAACAGATGTCGTTTCTTTCTTCTTGTCCAAGTCCATGTTCATGCGTGTGCGCCCAGTACCATCCCACAGACCTTTCAGGAACTCATGCTTGCTTATGTCGAGGTCATTCTTGTACTCGTCAATATGCACCAGAGCGTTAGCGACAGCAGCGACAGTATCATTGAGAGCAGGGAGCGTGGAGTTTTGGATGTTGGGCGGCACGTTGTCTATCTCAAAGAACGACATCAGCGTATGCCCAAGTTCTGACTTACCACTGCCTTTCGGACCGAAGAGATTCAGGATTGGAAAGGAGCGAGTCTCGCGAGTGACAATATCTCTAAAGAGAGTGGCAAGATAGAACAAGAATCCAACCTTCCCATTGTCGCCAAAGACAAGGAATATCTGTTCAGAAAACTCCTGAAGGGAGATTGAGGACAGTCCGAGATGCACGAACTTGCGTTCAAACTGAAACAACTTCGGCTCATCGCGGTATATTCTTGAATTGGCAGGAAGGTAGAAGTTGGCATCAGGCAGACGCACAATCCCATAGTCATCTACCTTTATGAACTTTTCATCGAAGTAGATGCCGTTGCCGAAAGCGAAGAAGCCATGCCTTTGCCATCCGAGTTGCGTAATCTGAATGGCTGTTTCCGTCTTCTCATAGAGGAACATCTTCAATTTGGTAAGTTCACGCTCCGAAGCCATCCAGATGAAGTTGCCAAGGCCTTCGACGCGCTGCTTGAACTTGGAGAGAGAGACAAGATCCTCCTGCTTCAGTTCAACCAGTTCTTCCACATTAAAGACATTCTTTAGGATGTAGATACGTTTCGGCATCACTGCATCCTTAATGTGGAAGAGCGGTTGCATGGTGAAATTGCTCCATTCATAATAGCCCTTATCTCCGACAGAGTAGTATTTGTTTCCCTCGACATTGAAGCCGTACTTCTTGAACAGTCCGGCTTCCTTATCCTGTTTCTCCTTCGCTTCCGCTTCTGCCTTTGCCTTGCGCTGCTTGTTGATGGCTTTCCTCCAGACGCTCTTCGTCTGACCATACTTGACAAGCTGACCGAGGTACATTTCAATGGTTGTGTCATCCTCGATGCACGCCAGTATGGAAGCGATGCGAGAAACCTCCTTTCCCTGCTGTTCCGTTGTCATTCCCTCACAGAAGAGATTGTCGGCAAGCCATAGGACAAAGTCCTTTTCCTCGATGGCGTTGAAGATGTTGCGGTTCTGGCAGTAAGTGTCAGGATCCTGCTTCTCTTCGGTGATAGGGATTTGTTTCACAGACACGGAAAAGCCGTGACGCATTGCAGCTTCGCCGGACTTCATCACCGCCTTTATGCCTGGGCCGAACTGCTCGCCCTCCTTCGGAGGGTCAGCATCAGGCAGAAAGCACAGATGCGATGCCGCACGTTTGAGGAACGAGAAATGGTCATCCGTCCATGCCGTTCCGAGAGTGGCCACCGCATTATATACACCTATCGACTGAAGGCGCATACAGTCTGGCGCACCT
>JAZRYS010000188.1:0-2169 GCA_045600865.1 Candidatus Aphodosoma sp. | reverse complement strand
TTATACATGAAGTCTGCATGTACGAACTTGTAGCCACGAGATTCAAGCTGACTGTCCTTGAACTTCATTCCCTGGTAAGCGATGCGTCCTCCGACCGCCGGTGTGAACCATTTGCCGAGACTCACCTGAAGGACAGGCATTGTCCGGTCAAAAAGGTCAGCACAACCTATAGGAGAGCCGATGAAAGCGGAAACACCGCCCTGAACATTGATGAACCAGTTAGAACCCCAACCTCCTCCAGAACTAACTGCTGATAGATAAGTAGGCTTCAAAGGAGTCATAAGAGTTACATCCTCGATTACTTCACTCGTTAAGAGACTGTCGCGCTCTAAAGTCGATGCCTGTGTCTGGACAACCGAAGCCAGAGACAGCATAAGTATGAATGCAGATTTCCTGAACATGTTTTTGAAATGTTTTGAGATTGATTTTTCAAATGCGACTGCAAAGGAACGATGATTTTCTCTATTATAATCAATGTACTACGAATATCAGCAAACACTTAACACTTATTCAAATACGAGTATGATTTTACATAAACAATCAAACTCGCAGCCATTCTTTGTGACAAGAACGACCACGAGTCTGATAATAAAAAACAAATGGTCAATTCAACGTTTGACCTTCTTGCCAGAAGCAGGTTTCATCATCTGGTTAGCCATGCGTACACATCGGCGAGCCCAACGGCGATCATCTTCATCAGGGTCTCTACCCCACTTCATATCGCTGCCACCGCCACCACCTCCATGTCCTTCTGCAAACTCTGTTGCCTGGTCAACATAACCACCCAACAGCATAACAGCACACTGTGCTATGGCATTACCTCTACGGGCAAAGTCCATAAGCAGTGATTCATCAAACTGCTCAATGGTGTCGTCATCAGCATTAGCCATTACATGCTTGAAGTCTTCCATCAGCACATTATACATCGCATCAGACACTCCTGCCTTACGACTGTCTGTAATGGTATCAGCCAGAGCATTTGCTTCAGCATCAAGCTGGTCTCTCCGCTGTTTGACTTCACTCATGTCAGTCTGAAGCTGAGCAAGCTTATCCTTGGCAAGTTCAAGTTTGGCAGTCTTGTCTGTCAGACCTTCCTCAATCTTGGAAAGTTTTTCTCGAAGGCTACGGATTGTTGCATCCATATCCTCTGGTTTTGACTGTCCGTCTGCCACAGACTTGAAACACTTGTTAAGCTGGTCTTCGATTTCTCTCTTCTGTTTGAGCAGATTATCCACCATGGTAGAAAGTCCTTTGATACGTATCTCAGCCAGACGAATCTCTTTCCTCAATTCATCAAGAACCTTACGGTCATTAGCCAGCTGCTCTTCCATGCTGACACAATCATCATTTAGCTGGCGACGATATTCTTCCGTTGACCTGTGTTTTGCTCCTGTTTCTGTAATATCACTGCCCCGATGGAGCCCCCACTTGGCATTGACTACCGCAAGGTCATCATGTATGGCATGGTTAATGGCAATATACTCATACTTATCCTTCCCCGAAAACATTTTCTTGTATGCGAATTTGTTTCGACTATCAATAGGAAGGAGAGTCAGATGACCATGAGGATTTGTCTCATCAAGGTGGATTACGAACGACACAATGTTTTCTTCACCATACCTCTTGGCAAAGAAATCATACATGTCTTTTGCCCAGTTCTCAATATCCCTGGTTCGCCGGATATGAGAATTATCTGCACCATCCTTCAGGTCGACGGTCTGATTGCCAAAAGCGATTTCATGCATCCGTTCACGAGAACCACCAAGAATAAAGTTTACCACTGTACGATACTTAGGTTCATCAAGTCCTTCATTCGGGTCGATGATGCCACGAGCACGCAAGTTTTCTCTCATCCTTTGCGGAATGCTCTTTGTCTTATCGACAGGCTGAATCTTCCCTCCTTTCACGATCTCGAAATTAAGATGCTCACGAGTAGGATCATAATTGCCTATGCTCTCGGCATACGCCTTTGCTTTTTCCGAACGTTTGCGCTGAATTTCATTACTGGTTGATGTGGTGATACCTTTCGAAGGTCGGAAGTCAATCACCTGCTTTGCTATCTTTCCCATAATCTATGATTCTGTTACTGTTCACCCGAAACTCTGTCCCAGCTTGCTGCCTCGGTGGACAACACTCCCATCTTCGCTACCGAAGTGGGGGATTAGGCTC
>JAZRYS010000187.1:0-10586 GCA_045600865.1 Candidatus Aphodosoma sp. | reverse complement strand
AACGACACTTTGTTGACTGCATTCTTTGAAATAGACAAGCATACGATTTCGTGGTCTGGCGCAAATGGCACAGTCTCAGGCTGTGGTTCGTATGATTACGGTTCGACAGTCACACTGACTGCAACAGCAGATGAACATTATCATTTTGCAAAATGGTCTGACGGCAATATCGACAACCCAAGGACAATCACGGTCAGTGGTGATGATACATTTACTGCCATTTTCGAAATTGACAGACATACTGTCTCAAGCAATAATGATTTCGTGTCTGGCACTGGTGAGTATGATTATGGCACGACTGTCACCCTGACTGCCCATTCCAATGAGTTTGTAACGTTCATCAGGTGGGACGATGGCGTATTGGACTCTACGCGAATTTTCGTGCTTGACCGCGACACTATAATGAATGCCGTATACGATACAGCACGTTTCGTGATTACGGCTACATGCCAGCACGGAACTGTCACAGGCAGCGGAACATACGTATATCCGGATGTGATAGTGACCCTGATTGCCACACCTGACGAGGGTTACCGTTTTGTCAAGTGGAGTGACGAGAATGAATATAACCCACGTATTTTCGTGGCAAGAGCAGACCTGACTGTTGAGGCCATCTGTGAGGAGGCTCCTGTGATTGATGATGTCGAAGATGTCCAGGCAGATGCCCCTGCATTCTACATCATCGGCTACACTATATACAATCCTGACAACGAGCTGCTGAGAGTCTATTCCACCGAAGGCAAACTCATCAAGAGTGCCGACACAGACATCGACCTGTTCGGCTATCCTGCAGGGATATACATTGTGACAGACAGCAGGGGAAATTCTGTTAAGATGGCAATACATTAGGCGGTATCAGAAGATAGTGGTGGTGAATATTTAGAAAAGGCATGAATAGAGAAGATTTTATAGATATATGTCTCTGCGGCGAGACCTCGAAAGTGCAGTTCAAACGCGAATTCACATCGCAGAAAGAGATTGCCAAGGAGATGGTTGCCTTTTCCAATGCCAAGGGAGGTACCATCATCTTTGGAGTAGAGGATAAAACAGGAAAAATGCTTGGCCTGACGTACGAGCAGATTCAGAAGACCAATATAGAATTGGGTAATACAGCTAATGAACAAGTGCGGCCAACAATCTATGTCGAAACCGAGGTTGTTAAAGTTAGAGGCAAGCATTTTTTGCTTTGCCATGTTGCAGAAGGAAAGAATAAACCATACAAAAATCTTTCCGGCGAAATATGGATGAAGCAAGGTGCCGACAAACGTCGCATAATTGAAAACATCGAAATACTTTCACTTTTTCAGGATTCTGGCTTTTTCAAAGCGGATTTGTCAGGTGTTGAGAATAGTACTTTGCAGGATATTGATCGCTATGCACTTGATATATATCTGAAAAAAGTTTATGGCAGAAGTCTTGAAGATTTTGGTGATAATACGATGCAGTTCCTTGAGAATATCAACATCCTTAATCCTGATGGATGTCTTACACTTGCGGCATACCTGTTTTTTGGCAAGAATCCTCAATACAAATACCCTACATGCATGGTCAAGGCAGTTTCCTTTTTTGGCAATAGCATTGGCGGCATGAACTACAGGAACAGCAAGGAGATAGAAGGTAATATGTCGCAGGTTTACGAGCAAAGCATGGCTTTTTTACTGTCAAATCTTCGCAGTGTGCAAGAGGAAGGAGCATCGTTCAATTCTCTTGGAAAACTTGAGATTTCTGAAAGCATTTTGGAAGAGATAGTACAAAACAGCTTGGTACACAGAGATCTTCTGCGTCCTGCACCAATCAGGATATTGATTTTTGATAACCGTGTTGAAATAATAAGTCCGGGCGCATTGGCAGGAGGCCTTACAATGGAAGATATACGCAGAGGAAAGACATATCAGCGCAACCCACACATGGCTACTTTTGCCAAGAATGCACTTAAATATCATGGTATTGGTTCTGGTATTGTCCGTATAATTTCAGAAAATGAAAATATAGTCTTTGAAAATGATGAAAGCGGAAACGAATTTATCACCATTATACCACGACAGACTACCAAAGGTGCCGTGATATACGAAGAAAGTACCCAATCAGGTACCCAGACATGTGCGGAAAGTACCCAGACAGACGATAAAAGTACCCAGATGGGTACCCAGACAAGCAGAAAAAATACCCAGATGGGTACCCAGACAGACGTTGAAAGTACCCAGAGGGGTACCCAGACAAGCAGGAAAAGTACTCGAAGGGGTACCCAGAGTCAAACCAGAATTATGGTTGTTGAACTTATCAGGGACAATTCTAAAATTTCCCGGCAGGAAATAGCCGCTAAAATTGGCGTTTCGGAAGACGCAGTGAAAAAGCATTTGAATAAATTGAAGAGAGATGGCGTAATCAGACGAGAAGGACCTGATTTTGGTGGCAAATGGATTATAATAACGGATACAAACAAAGAAATATGAAAATAGCAAAGGTTTTGGGAATGATTTTGCTGCTGATGTGCATCCAGAGCGCATCGGCAGTGAACGGCAGTTCTGTCAGAAACGTAAGGCACGAAAGGCGTGGCGGCAAATTCATCATCAAGTACGATCTGAAAAGCGATGCCATCATCAATTTGTCCGTCAAGGGAAAAACTTATGGCAGCAATGTGAATAAGGACATCTATGTCACTGGCAAAAAGGAAAATACAAATGTGACAGGTGATGTCGGGTATGTAATGGCGGGAAACGACAAGGTTATCGAGTGGAATCAAGCTGCTGATGAGGAATTCTCGAATATCAGTTACGTTTCGGAGTTTAAGATAGAGCCGAAGAATATCTTCAGCCCTGCAAAAACCATATTGCTCGGAACATTCGGCTATTCCTTCAAGCCGAAGCAGATGTCGTATGGCTTGTTCATAGGAGCCACTTCAAACAAAAACGGCTGGGGAGGATTTGCGCATTTCAGGTCCAACTTCAATTTCGGGGTGAATCCAGAACATACCTGTGACGCTGATGGCCGTATTAACAATTTCTCGTGTTTCTATACCGGCGAGACTAAGACCCTCTATTATATGGCCAATGCCGGAGTGTTAGTCAATATGCTGAAAGACAGGCGTGCAAAGTCAATGTTTGCTCTTGGCCTTGGCATAGGCTATGGTCAGCGTAATGTCTATTGGCAGATGGACAGCAAGGAATGGGCTCTCAACGAAGGCCTGACAAATAAAGGTGTCTCGGCAGAACTGAATTTGATAGGGTCTATCAAGGGCTTTACGGTTATGGCTGGCGTAAACACGTTGAATTTCAAATACTTTGAATTGGAAGTGGGTATTGGTGTAACATTATAAAATGATTGAGATATGAAATACAGATATTTGATTTTGGCTTTGATGGTATTGACCATGGTTTCATGCAAGGATGATGCCATTCCTCCTGTTTTTGATGCTCCTGATTTTACTGCATATCACACGAAAAGCGTAAGCTACCATAAGGTGACAATCGTTGATACGGTGAAATTGCACAATGATGAGGTGACCATCAGACTATATTATTCCAAAGACAGCATGATTGGGACTGATGCCTGTACAGGTGCTGTCACAGTAATCACACCTGAAATCACAGAAATTGGAGATGGTAATGTGAGACTCATGTCCGTCATAGATAATCTGACAGACAATACCACTTACTATTATGTGTATGGCTTTATGAGCCAGTACAACGAACACTGTAGAGACGGATTGGTGACATCGTATGATGAAGTCAGGTCGTTCACCACGTTGAAAAACGGGACGCCGGAAGTCGAGACTGCCGGCTGTTCGGATATAGGCTTCTATTCTGCCGTCCTCTCTGCCCAGAAACTGTCGGACAATGCAGACAGCAAGCCTACCGAGTGGGGAATCTGCTATTCCAAAAACTCGGGCGTTACTGTCAACAATGGCACAAAGATGAAGAGTTCCTCAAATGAGGATGTCAAGAAAAGCTTCACGTTGAGCAGCCTTACGCCTAACACCACTTACTATTACCGGGCATACGGCATTAACAAGTATGGCACTTCATACGGAGAAGAACAGAGCTTCAAGACCGTTGATACTTCTGCATTGACTGTTGAAACAGGTATTCCAACTGGGAAAGGATCAAATTATGCAATCATATCAGCGACAATAACCTGTGGCGAAGATATCGTAATTTCCGAAAGGGGGTTCTGCTTTAGCAACACAAACCATGCACCAACTACCGAACAAGACAAAACAGTTAACTCCGGTAGCGGCTCAGGCAGTTTCCAAGGTTACATAACGGGATTGACACCCTTCACCTCATATTACGTAAGGGCATACGCAATATGCCAATATGGAAAGGTGTATGGCAATGTGATAACTTTCACGACAGAGCGTTGAAAAAAATGGTCAGGTTTACCTGACCATTTTTTTGTTCATATCATAAATTATTTCTCCTTCAATTTAGAATGCAGTGATTTCGGGAGCATCTGCCTGAATGTTGAAATCATGCCGGCAGGAACGTAGATTGTTTTCAGCGACTTGCAGTCTGTGAAGGCATTGTCGGCAATTGATGTCAGTGTGGATGGAAGGGTGACGCTCTGAAGGCTGTAGCAGTTGGTGAAGGCATTGTCGCCTATCGAGGTGATTCCTTCTGGCAGGGTTACTTCCTTGAGGGCTGCGCACCAGTAGAATGTCTTCTCTTCGATGCTCTTTACTGACTGAGGAATGGTTATTGCCGAAAGCTGGTAGCACCCGCTGAATGCCGATGCACCTATTGCTGATATGGTAGGCGGTATTGTGATTGTGCGGAGAGTTTTGCAGCCTTCGAAAAGATTAGCCGCTATGACATCGTATTCATCAGAGACGGTGCAGTGTCCGTCTGAAATGGCAGGACGGGAATTGAGGACGTTGAGCTCCTTCGAGAGAGTAGCCTTGACGTTTGTTGTCTTTCCCTCCTCTATGGTAATCTCGCGGCTGTCAGTTCTCATGCCTGAATGCGATATGCGGAGGGAGTGAGTGCCAATGAGGACTTTCTGCAGGAAAAGCGGGGTGGTGCCTACCAGTTCGTTGTCAAGGAATACCTTTGAATCGACAGGCTTCACCTCGATGTTGAGAGAACCGTTGATAGGAATTGGTGCGGGAATGGTGTATTTGCCAGACGAGGCAGCCGTTATCGGAATGACGATGCTCTGCGAACGGTGGTTGGCCTTGCGAGACTCGAACTTCTGCTCGCCGAAATCGAAATCCTTCGTGCATCTGCCACGGCCAATCATTGTGTTGTTCCACCATATTTCCGCATCGTTTTCAACTTCAAGTGTCACTTGCGTGAAATTTGCTGAAATCTTTGGTGATACCTGAACGGTCTCTCCGTCTGTCACCTGGACCTGACCGCGCCATGCAGAGTATTTCTCTTTTGCCACGCGGATATCGTGGTTGCCGCTTTTCAGTTGTATTTTGTTCAATGGAATCTCACCGACATTTTCGCCGTCAACATAGACGCTGGCACCTTTCATGACATCATCGCCCAGAACCTCAACCCATCCGAAGGCTGGTTTTAGCGTTATGGAAACCTGGTGCTTGTTGTTGGGGTCGTTAATCTCGATGGTGCCTGCTTCGGCATGGTAGTCTTTGGACGAAACACGGTAAGTGTACTTGCCGAACGGCAGGTATTTTGTTACTACGCCATCTTCGGGCGCAACTATTTCGTTGTCAATCTCCACCATCGCATTCTGTGGATTGACGGCAATAACCAGATACTGCGAGCGTATTTCCTGATCAACGGTCATCATGACTTTTCCAGTAATCAATTCCATGTAGTATGTGCGTGCCGGCTGCAGAGTCTCGGGGAAAGGGTAATCCTTCAAGGTGCCCAACTGTGCATGCCTGATTGTGATGCGCCTCAATTCGGCTGGCACATAGACCCATATTTCACCCACATGGTTCTCTTCCATCTTTGCAATGCCGACCGTGCCTCCTTCGAAAACGAAACCTTTTTCAGTTGTCTGTATGCGAATCAGGGCACACGGTTTCCCGTTGTCATCAATCATCTGCGTGGCCCTCTCATTAGCTGTCTGGTCTTTGATATCCATTGAAAAACTTTTAACATGGATGTTTTGCGCACTCATTTGCAACATTGACAGCATCAACATGCCGAACAGAAACAATAATGGTCTATACATATATATGCGTGTTTTGTGTTTACAGGAAAATATTTTGCAAAGTTACGAATTTCTCCCGACATGGCAATGAAAAGACGGGAAAATTATTCTCGTAAAAAAATCATAAAAAATAATTGCGGTTTGAAGAAAATGTTGTATCTTTGCACCATCAATAAACTAATAAAAAATTCGACTTATGAAAAAGATGATTCTTGCCATGGTGGCAATTATGGTTTGTTCTCTCTCATTTGAGTGTAATGCGCAGAACAACAAGGCTTTGGAAAAAGCAAGAAAGAAAGAGTACAAGGAAAAAATGAAAACTTACAAGAAAGGTGGATGGGAAATTTTCGGTACTTCCCGCACATTGGATGTTGCACTTCTCACGCATTACGAGGCTCTCACCAAGGAGGGTGTTCATGAAATTCCTGCCAATACTGAATCTGCAAGCAAGAATATCGGTCGCGACAAACTGCTTATGAATGCCTGCACATACTATGCACGTGAGGCTGGCCAGACCGTCAAGGGACGTATAGTCGAGGATATGGGTTCTAACATCACTCCTGAAGAGGCGGCTGAGTTCGAGCATTTCTACGAGGCTTTCGAGTCTGCCGTGGAAAAAGAAATCAAAGGCGAACTGAAACTTTCTTACACAGTATATCGTGAGGTGAAGAAGGGCGAAGGTACCATCTTTGAGTTTGAGGCTATCTTCCTGGTTGACGAGGATGCTGCAACGCAGGCTCGCATACGTGCTTTCGAGAACGCTGCACGTGAATCAGAAGTGGCACAGAAGTATGCCGAGAAGGTATCTGACTTCATCAAGAAAGGCTTTGAATAAAGTTAAGTACACGCTGTAAAGTCTGACCCCTCTTTATCATTGGCAATGAGGGGTCTTTTTGTTTTTTCAACATATCTTTTATTTAAATCAATGAAACGAGTTTTACTGTTTTCTGTGTTTTCCATGTTGGCAATCTGTCTGTATGCCCAGACATGGTCGGAAATCAAATCACAGAAGAATGTCTATCTGTGTGGCGAGGGGCGTGGCGAAACAATTGAAGAGGCTGACGAGCAGGCTCTTGTCGATCTTATCAGTCAGATTTCGATAGCTGTCGAGAAACAGTTTACCATGACTGAGGAGGAGACTGTGTCGAATAAAGGATCAGAGGCTTCGTCGTATGCCAAGTCAAAAGTGAGGTCTTATTCCAACGCAACCCTGACAAACACGGAACGATTTATCGTAGAGAATGAACCTGAAGCTGTAGTGGGACGTTATATAAAGAGATCTGAACTTGACAAGATTTTCAAGGGACGTCGTGACAAGGTTCACGAGTATGTTGGCCTTGCACTTGCTGCCGAGCAGAATATGGCACTTGATAATTCGCTCCGTTATCTGTACTGGGCATCTTCGTTGCTCAAGACCCTCCCTCATCCTGACGAGGTCAAGTATAAGACAGATGACGGCATTGACCATACGCTGAGCAACTGGATACCTGCAAAGATGGATGACATTCTTGGCGGAATCAAGGTGAACGTGATAGGCAAAGAGGGAAATGACGTTGATTTGTTCTTCTCATATAAGGGGAAACCTGTGTCGAGTCTGGATTATAGGTTTTTTGACGGACGCGACATGAGCAGCATATACAGTGCAAAGGATGGCAGGGGAGTACTGGAACTTCTGCCTGGAACCTCGCCTGAAAACATTAAATTACGCTATGAATATCAATACAAGGACCAGGCAAAACTATATGATAAAGAAGTGGCATCTGTGGTAGGAGTGGTGAAAGGTGGTGTGCGCAAGAAAGCCACTTGCAACATAGGTGTTGATTGGAATAAGGCCACTGCAGCCTCTGCCAATGGCAAGTCCGCAGGACAGACTTCTGCCGCAAGTGCATCGCAGGGAACGGGATCCGGTGTTGTCGTTGACGGCGAAATGGTGTTTCGTGTAAATGTTCCACAGATAGGCAAGGTGTCGCAGGAGAGAAAGAGTGCCTGCAAGAATGTGGTTGACCAGATTGTCAAGGCCATTCAGAGCAAGAACTATTCTTCCGTCAATGGACACTTTACCGATTATGGTTACGAAATCTTCCTGAAACTGATGCAGTATGGCAATGCACGTGTCTTGCAGCAGAGGGAATATACCTATTCCAATATGAACGACCAGACGGTGGTGCGCAGTGTGCCTATGTCTTTCAATTTCAAGCAAGGTGCCGTCAAGTCTTTTGTCGAGGATGTGGTGTTCACCGTCAATGCCGAGGGCAAGGTTGACAATATCTCGTTCGGTCTTGGCGACGTTGCCACGGCAGACATTATGGCGAAGACTGTGTGGACCGAAAGCGTGAAGTGCATGATTGTGAATTTCCTTGAGGTGTATAAGACAGCCTTTGCATTGAAAAGACTTGATTACATTGAGTCTATCTTTGATGACAATGCTGTGATTATCACAGGCCGTGTACTTATGAAAAAGAGTGACAGCGATGCTGACCGCTATGCCAGCAACCGCTATGTACAGCGAACAAGATATACCAAGACTGAATACATGGACCATTTGCGCGCAAGCTTCAAAAGCAAGGAGTACATCAACATCCGTTTTGCACACACGATGGTACAGAAGGCTCAGGGAAAAGAGATTTATGGCATTCAACTCAAACAGGATTATTATTCTTCCAACTATGGCGACTCTGGTTATCTCTACCTGCAGGTGGATATGACAGACCCTTCGCAGCCTGTCATAAAGGTCCGCACATGGCAGGATCAGATTGACCCTGAAGTGGGACGTCCATACGGCATGGAAGATTTCTAAATAAAAAATGAAACGATATCTGATTTTATTGGGTGTGTTTCTGCTGGCAACAATAGTGTCTGGCCAGCAGATGACAATTACCGACTTCGAACTCAACCTCCGCGACCAGACGGCCAACAACGAGGATACCAAGGTGATTGACGACAACGGCAATCCATGTGCCCTGCTGAAAATAGAGACCTTGCAGAAGGGCTTCACCATTGACGGAGGTTCAGTAGGCATAGCCAAGGTCGAGGAGAATCATGCAGGCGAGATATGGGTCTATGTTCCGGCAAACCTGCGCAGGATAACCATAGCCCACAATCAGTTGGGCATACTGCGCGACTATGTCTTCCCCGAGACTCTGCAGCCTGCACGTACATACATTATGAAACTTGTGTCCGGCACAGTGCAGACAGTGGTGAACCAGAAGCGCACGTCGCAGGTGTTCGTGCTGACTTTCACACCGAAAAATGCCATGGTGGAGATAGACGGGACAATGGTCGATACAGAGGATGGCTCGTATTCCGACGTGCTCTCGTTTGGCAGACACGAATACCGCATTTCAGCAAAAAACTATCATCCTGAAGTAGGGACGATCATGATAGGCGAGCAGAAGCAGACCAAGAACATAGACCTGCGTCCTGCTTTCGGGTGGATAGAGATAAAAGGGCCGAATGGTGCCTCGGTATATATTGATGGCGAGAAGGTGGGCGTTGCGCCAATGAAGTCTGAGCCTGTGGCCAGCGGCAGTCACGATGTGCGTGTGACGAAGGAGAAATACCTGCCATACCGTGACCAGGTGCTTGTGAACGACAATACCATCACTCCGGTCAATCCGACACTGGTGGCGAACTTCGTCACTGTCACGCTGAAGACAGTTGGTGATGCAGAAATCTGGATAAATGGCGAGAAGAAAGGCAATGGCAGCACAGTGGCAGAACTGACCCCGGGTGAATATTCGTTCGAGACAAAGAAACCCTCGCACCGCAGCCAGACAATAGTGCGGAACATAACGATGTCTTCTGCAGGAACGATAGAGTTGCCTGCACCAGTGGCAATTGTCGGCAGCATAATGGTGAATGTAAAACCTGTCGGGGCGAAGGTGACTGTTGACGGCAAGCCTTCTGGCGAGACCCCTGTCATATTGGATAATATGCTGGTAGGTACACACGATGTGGTGATAAGCAAGGCAGGATGTGCTGAGCGTCGTGAGCGAGTGACTGTCACAGAGGGTCAGACAACAACATTGGACGGTCGTCTGTCGGAAGGACAAGATGTTCGTCTGTCGTGTGGGGTTCCTGCGGCACGTTGGACGATTGACGGTGTTGACCGGGGTATGGGTGCAGAGATAATAGTGAACTTGTCGTATGCAGAACATAATGTAGAGATAAAGGCGGAAGAGTATAAGGATTTCAGCGAGAGGTTTACCGTGGGGACTGGTACGACTAATAAAACTTTTGCAATACAGAAGATTATACAAGATGTTGAGACAATCACTGTCAATGGAGTGACATTCCGTATGCGCCGAGTTGAGGGTGGAACATTCCAGATGGGGTCAGAAAGTGGAGGCTCTGACGAGAAACCGGTGCACAGCGTGACGTTGAACGACTACTATATAGGCGAGACGGAGGTTACTCAGGCGTTGTGGATGGCCGTGATGGGCAGCAACCCGTCATACTCTAAA
>JAZRYS010000186.1:0-2958 GCA_045600865.1 Candidatus Aphodosoma sp. | reverse complement strand
TTTTTGTCAATCACCAGCAGTAAAATTTAATGTTTAACCTGCGGGTGACCAGATGTGTATGGTATTAGGCATTTTGGACATGTTTGGACATTTGTGCTACCACTTGTGCTACCAAATCGCCAAAATTTTGTGCTACCACTTTCAACTAAACCGTGCTACCACTTGCTATCAGGGTGCGCTACTTACCAAAAACATCTGCTCTTCGCAAAAAATGTGAAAAGATGACAAAAGAATCTATCACGGTTGTTTACGACAGAAAGAAGAAAGTCGAGACGACAGGAAAAGGCAAGGTTGAATTGAGTATTTATCTTGCAAAGGGAGAACGGAAGTATGTAACCATTAAAGAATGTTCTCCTGTAGAATGGCGAACTTATCGCCAGAGTAGAGAACTGCATGTGGAGGTGTTGGTGTATAAAGGCATCGCCGAGAACATGCACAAGTGCGGTGAGGAGATGACTATTGAGAATTACAATAGGCATCTTGGCATCACCCCGAAGAAAGTAGACACGAAGCAGCAGGAACGTCGCAAGCGCATGTCCTCCCCAAGAGGCTTCCTTGACTTCATTGAGGAAGAGATGGCAAAAGAGAATCTTCAAGAAGGCACATTGAAGCGACGCAGGGTTGTGGTGTCTGCCCTTGAAAGATACAACAATCTGAACCGCTTTGCTGATGTCACGCCAGAGAACGTCAAAGGCTTTGACGAGTTTCTGCGTGAAGAGGACAAGAACCGCACCGAGGTAGCCCTCAACAATTACCACAAAGTAGTAAGGAAGTATTCTCGCCTTGCCTACCAGCTCGACTACATCCCCAAGAATCCTTACGAGAGTCCTCTTTGCAAGTTCAAGCGTGGCGAGTGCAAGGAACGCAAGCCACTGACGGAAGACGAACTGCTGAAGGTTTACAAGCTGACAGATTTGACGGGTGGCGAGGAACACGCACGCGACTTGTTCATCTTCTCTGCTTTCACAGGACTTGCCTATGCCGATAACCAGAACTTCGACTTTGAGGAGATGACCGTGAAGTTAGGCAAGACCTACTACATCGACGGAGAACGGTTGAAGAACGGACATTCCTTCTTCACCCCGATATTGCCACCTGCAATGGAAATCTTGAAGAAGTATGACTATGAACTTCCCAAGATGACGAACCAGAAGATGAACCAATTCCTCCACCTTGTGGAAGCTCGTGCCAAGTTGCGCAAGCCGATGACCTCCCACGTGGCACGACATAGTTTCGCCACGATGGTACTGAACCAAGACATCCCTATTGAGGATTTGGCAAAGATGATGGGGCATACCAACATCACCACAACGAGAATATATGCCAAGATTCAGACCAAGACCATTGAGCGCCATGCCACTAACATGGCAAAAGCAATGAGCGCCAAGTTCAAATAACTCTATATGCAACCATCTTCATCTGCTGCGACAGTCCGTTTTCCGAGATTGTCGCAGTAATTTTTTCTGCCAGATACTTCTTGCCGTGAATGAGGAAGATGCTCCGCACGTTTGGAATGGCATCGGCAATGAATGTAAACGTGAACTTCTGCGAGTGGTCCACCTTATGGGCAGAGGTGCGAGCGTCAGGGACGTATGCGCCGGACAGCCGCATGGAATAGTGAGACGAAAGCAACTCATTGTCGGGCGACACCTCCACAGGGTCGATGTCGGCACGAGGATGATACGGAGCGTGCTTGTTGTAGTAGCCATCGTAAAAACCGACATACAACTTGTCGAAGTATTCCTCCTTCTTGTCCTTCTCGCCATCCGTGATGATGTTCACAACTGGCGTCTGGTTCGTATCGGCATCTTCGGCATCTTCGACATCATCACCATATTCACCGCACTCAACGAAGATCATGTCGCCGTGCGTATTGTCCGTGTGGTCGATGCAGACAGGCACGATGCGCAGTTCAGTGACCTCTGCATCTTCCCTTTCATCAATGATGCGCTGTCCAAACTGGTTGATGGGCTGAATACGCATATAGTGATGAATGACTCCACTGATCATGGCAGTACGCACACATTTGAGGACGAAGTATGTACCTTCTCTCGTGCAGTAATGAAGCCTTTTGTAGTAGGCGTGCGTCATGTTTCCTGCGCAATCCATGAAACTATTGAGATATGTTTTCATTTGTGCGAAATCAGTCCACGTGTAGCTCGCCACCTGCTTCTTCATCCAGTCGCACGAGTAGAACTTCCACATCTGATGGTCACAATCGGCGTATGCCAAGTTCTTCTGCTCGACGTAGCTGTTCTGCACATCCTCTTTTGCCGTTATCTCCACCTGATGCGAGTCAATGACCTTTTCGATGACGAGTGTTTCAAGATTTTCAAGGATTTGCTGATTGAATGTAAAAGTCAGCTTTCGCGTATTCTCATTGACGTTAAACTCCCCATTCAGGAACAGTTCCACCTGTTCCAGAAACTCGCTCACCGTCCAATGAGGAAGGATGTGCTGCATATCGTGCAAATCCCATGTCAGCGGCAGTGCGTTGCAGACGATGACGTTATGCCACTCGGAGTTTTCGATGGCAGAGATGTCGAAGTCATAGCCAGTCTGCAACAGCACCTGTTTGATGACCTCAACGAGAAACGGCTGTCCGACGATACCCACGTCATCCCATCCACCGCCGATGTAGAAGAAATCGTTGGCAGTTTCCGCATACCGCATTGGGTTCTGTATGTTCCCCGAAGTGTTGTTCACCCACGGAAGGAACACCATGCCGAAGTACGTGCCTCCCTCTTCTTCGTCATGCTTCTGTGTGTAGTAATTGCGAAGATAGTGACTGGCATTAAAGTGCGCCGCCTCAATGACAGACGGCAGTTGCAGTTCATTGATGTAAAGGTCATCGAGTGAGGAATAATAGTTTCTGGCACTACGACCTTCAAGGAACTGCGTCTTCACTTCCGTTTCGGAAATCTCCACGATGGACACAGAGCCGTACCGATGGAAGCC
>JAZRYS010000185.1:0-9290 GCA_045600865.1 Candidatus Aphodosoma sp. | reverse complement strand
GACTCAAGTTTCGCAAGTAGTAGCCCTGAAGGGGCGGCACATATTAGCACAGGGCGTGAGCCCTGTGTATGAGGTTGTTATAATATTTAAGTCCTGTAAGGACGACACATTTATTTTCACCATTATGTGCTCTTTAATTCTGTCGTACCTACGGCACTCTATTAACGCATTGAACATTTCACACGGGGCTCACGCCCTGCGCTATACTATTTCGCTTTGCGCATTGTCTTTCGCGCCTCGGCAAAACCAAACAAGTTTGATCTTGCTCTCGGCTTGTCGACAATTCGCTCTTACAGAACTTATTGTAACTTGCAAAACTTGAATATATGATTATCATCAATCCTAAATATGAATCACTCCATGGCTGGATAAACCGCATTCCGCAGGAATTCTCTGCTATGGGTGAAGTCATATATAAAGCTCGCAATGAAATTCGTTGCGTAAAGCATGACGGATTGACTTTCTGCATCAAACGCTATCATGTTCCTCATTATCTCAATCGCATAATATATAGATTTTTCCGCAAGCCCAAAGCAATACGGGCGTATGAATATGCCGAGAGGCTACGACAACTGGGCATAGCAACACCCGAGCCTGTTGCGGCATTGCTGTGCGGCAAAGGCAACAATGACAAGACAGCGAGACAATTGACAGGATACTCGTATCTTGTAACGGTCATGAGTTCTCTGAAGAGGAATTTCTATGAGTTCAGGGATGGCAAGACAGAGGGCAAGGAAGATATCATCCGAGCTTTTGCCCGTTTCACGGCTAAGCTGCACAAGGCAGGCATCATTCATAAAGATTATTCTCCTGGCAATATTCTCTTTGATAATGTTGATGGCGAGTGGAAGTTCGAGATTGTGGATATCAACAGAATGCGTTTCGGCAAAGTCGGTATGCGCAGGGGATGTCGCAACTTCTGCAGGTTGTGGGGCAAGCGTGACTTCTTCGAGATATTGAGTGATGAATATGCAAAAGCAATGGGCTATGACCCAGAGAAGTGTCTGAAGGAGATTCTGAAGGGCAGAAAACATTTCTGGAGACACAGAAGCACTGACCATTTTGTCACGGACGATTCTTTCACAGTGGGTATCGTGATATCAACATACAACAATCCACGGTGGCTCGAACGTGCATTCTGGGGACTGATGAACCAGAGCCACCCTGCCAACGAGATTATTGTGGCCGACGACGGTTCAGGACCTGAGACACGGCAACTGATTGAACGTTACAGCGAATTTCTGCCACTGAAACATGTGTGGCATGAAGATGACGGCTTTCGCAAGACTATGATACTCAACAAGGCTGTCAGAGCAGCGGAGAGTGAGTACCTTATTTTCATGGACCAGGATTTGATAGCAAGGTGTGACTTCATCAGCCAGCATTACCGTCATGCAAGAAAGGGAAGGTTTGTCTCTGGCGGTGCAATAAGAATGCCGCGTGAAGTGAGCGACAGAATAACCCGTGAGGATATCGAAAACGGGAATGTCTTCGATACTGCGTGGCTGGCGGAACAGGGAATGCCTTGGAACTGGAAGATGAGCAAGATGTGGAAACCTGCATGGATATGCTGGATTATGAACCATATAACCACAGCAAAGGCAACTTGGAATGGCGGAAATGCCTCTACCTGGAAAAGCGAGATAGATGTCACAGGTGGTTTCAACGAAGAGATGCGTTACGGGGCAGAAGACCGTGAGTTTGGCACAAGATTGGAACGTCGTGGCGTTAAGGGAATACAGCTGAGATACGGAGCAGTAGTCATGCACCTATGGCACGAAAGACCATACGAGAATGCCGCCGACTGGGCAAGGAACATCAAGATATGGAAGCAACGGTAATAATATCAGTCTATAAGAACTTCAAGGTGCTTGAGCGTGTGCTGCAGAGTCTTGAGCAACAGACTTGTCAGGAGTTCGAAGTCATAATCTCGGAGGACGGTGAGTCGCCTGAGATGGCACACTTTGTCAGAAATTACGAGTGGCGTTGGCCAATGCAGCATCTCACGCAGGAAGACCTCGGCTGGCGTAAGGAACTGGCATTGAACAGGGCCATACAGGCAGCAAAGAATGACTGGCTGATATTCATTGATGGCGACTGTGTTCTGCATAGCAGGTTTATCGAGATGCATGTGAGATACAAGCAAAGCGGTGTGATGCTGGCCGGTAAACGCATAAAACTCAGTCCCACGCTGAGCGACAGGATGATGCTTGGCGAGAAAATCTGTTTCTTTCCGTATCTTTTCCTGCATCGCGGTTGCAGGTATGTC
Source organism: Candidatus Aphodosoma sp. (assembly GCA_045600865.1). Classification (GTDB taxonomy): domain Bacteria; phylum Bacteroidota; class Bacteroidia; order Bacteroidales; family Paludibacteraceae; genus Aphodosoma. The sequence continues at coordinate 7,021 of JAZRYS010000185.1, read as the reverse complement.
GAGGAGGCATTCTTCACGCCATTGGCCACTCTCTTTCGCCGGAAGGTTCGTCATCTTGTAGGCAGCAATATGTCGATGTCCCGCCAGGACTTGTTGAAAGTGAATGGTTTTGACGAGAATTACGTGCTCCCGGCCTGTGGTGAGGATTACGACATAGAGTGGCGCATGATGAAGGCTGGCTGCAGGATAGTGTCGTTGCGCAATCTTGCCGTGCAGTATCATATATGGCATACCGAAAACTGGGTGCAGCAGGAAGAGAATCTGGCTTATTGCCGCGAGACACAGAGCAGAAACGAATATATTTGCAAGAATGGAATTGTCAAGAGATAACATAGTTGCAGTTGTCGTATGGTTCAACCCAGGGCAAGATGAAGTTGACGCCATTTCGTTGTATTGCAATGAAGTGTCGAGGGTTATCGTCGTTGACAACAGCGCATCGCCCAATGCTGATTTGCTTGATGCACTTCCGAATGTTGAATACATACCCTTGTTTGAGAACAAAGGTATTGCAACTGCACTGAACACCGGCTGTCGCAAAGCCCTTGAGTATGGTGCAGAGTGGTTCCTGACTATGGATCAGGACTCAAGGTGGGACATTCATTCTTTCCCTGACTTTCTCATGGAGATAGCGGCATACGATAATATTGATAGTGTGGGTATCTTTACACCGTATCACGACTGTGACGGTCATCCTGAAACCCATCACAGAAACGGACGGTTTGAGGAACGAAAAATGGTCATGTGCTCAGGCAACCTGCTGAGGGCAGAGGCATGGCTCAAGACAAATGGTTTTCGCGATGATTTCTTCATTGATTCTGTCGATGACGAAATGTGCTGCCACCTATGGAAACTTGGATATAAGGTAGTAAGGGCTAACGAGATATTTCTGAATCATCAGTTGGGAGAAGGCATCAAATATCTTCCCTTTACACATCATCAATATATACCGCACAAGGCTTGGCGTTACTATTATATAGGCCGCAATATCCACAGGATGATACATCTCTACCCAGACACCCGGAAATATTACATGCGCGAAATGCGGAAATACATCAAACGCCTGTCTCTTTATGACTGGGATGACAAGATTGCAAAATTGAAGAACCTGAAAAAAGGCTGGTATGAAGAAAAGTGATATATTAATCAGAGAGATAGCAGGATGGCTGAGTGTCGTGGGCTTTGACTGGATGCTGGTGATGTGTATCTTCAGCCATGAGGTGGTACCATCGAATATTGCCAATTTAGGATATTTCCTTTTTGGAGTACCATGGCTGGCCGAGATGATAATGAGTGGCAGATGGCGTTACCATTTCCGCATTGAGCATCTGCTCTCGTATGCAATGATACTGTTTTTTGCCTTCGAGTTGATATATCTCCCGAACGAAGGCGACATCTATCTCAAGAAGTTGATGGAAAAGCGTTATCCGTTGCTGCTTTTCGCAGTGACTGGACTTTTTGGGTATAGCGACAAACTGACATATAAACGGGTGGTAGATACAATGGTGGCTGTGTCTGCCTTTGCAGTCATTGCCGTGATTGTCAATGCCGGAGCATGGCATCTTATTGTCGATTCAGGCAGGACTACGGCATTTTCCGAAAGCCGCACAGCCATTGTCAACGCCCACATGATGTTCAATTTCTATCTGAATGCGGCCTTTATTGGTATGTGGTGGATATGGTTCCGCTGTGGCGAAAAGACAAAATGGAGGGGCGTCTTGTATTCAGCCGCTACCCTACTGACATTGTTTGCCCTGGTGTTTGGCGATGGGCGAAGCGGATTGCTCATATTCATTGCGTTGGTGGTGACGTTTGTTGCTATTGGTTGCTGGAGTCGCTTCAGGTGGAAAACTGTTCTGATTCTTGTCATGCTGGCAGGCATTGGTTCTGCCATCGTGATGTGCAATGCAAGGTTCCGCCAGTATGGTTTTCACAACGAAGCACGGGAAGGCTACTGGAAAGCCGCCTTTGAACTGATAGAGAAGAAACCACTGATGGGTTATGGGGTGAACAATGCACAGGAGGAGTACGACAAGGTAAATATGAAATACCAGACCGACGACATGCCTCATCTGTGGTATATCGAGAACAACTGCACGTTTATCGACACTCATAACCAGTTTATACAGAGCACATTGGAATTTGGCTTAGTGGGATTGCTCGTGCTGTTGTCGCTCTATGTCTTGCCTGTCGTTGTCGCAGACAGGAAGTGTCGCATTCTTGTCCTGATTCTTGTTGCCATGTCGCTGCTGCAGTCTATGACAGACATGTTCATAACGGGACAGTTCTGCACACTTTACTGCATTCTCACACAGTCAGCGATTGCTTTTTCGCAAGGTAACAGGCAGTCTATTTCCTGTTAGGCCAGTGTTGAGAGCGAGGAAACAATTTTTTTTTTGAATAAGAACACCTCCATGTCAAAAAAAAGTTGTACCTTTGCGTCCGATTTTGGGATAGAGTGTTCTCTATTCGGATTTTATGCTATTTTATTGAAAATCAGATATTATTATGGATAAAACAAGTTATGCAATTGGAATGAGCTTTGGCCAGCAACTGGCACAGAGCAATATCAAAGGATTGGATTGGGCCTCTTTCGCTGCTGGTGTCGAGGCTATGTGTGATGGCAAGAAGCCAGAAATCACTTTCGGCGAGGCTCAGCAGCTTCTCTCTGCCTATTTCAACAAGCTTGAGGATGAGGCAAAGAAAGCCGGTGAGGCTGCACGCAAGGCTGGCGAAGATTTCCTAAAGAAAAATGCTCAGCGCGAAGAAGTTACAGTAATGCCTTCCGGCCTTCAGTATCAGGTTCTCACTCCTGCTATTGGTCAGAAGCCTACCGAGAAAGACCGTGTATGCGTTCACTATCACGGTACGCTCATTGACGGAACGGTATTCGACAGTTCCGTACAGCGTGGCGAACCTGCCGAGTTTGGTGTCACTCAGGTTATCAAGGGTTGGGTTGAGGCTCTCCAACTGATGTCTGTTGGAGCAAAATGGCGTCTCTATATCCCTTACAATCTCGCCTACGGCGAGCATGGCGCAGGCTCTTCCATCCCACCATACGCTGCCCTCATCTTCGATGTTGAGTTGCTTGCAATACTTTAACTCAGAAACAACAAAACAAAATTAGATATAAAATGAAAATTAAATTCATGTTTTCTGCTGTCGTCATGGCAGCGATGTTGGCATCTTGCGGTTCCAAGATGGCCAAGACAGAGATTGTCACATATACTGACTCTCTCAACTATAGCCTCGGTCTTTTCAATGGTGCTCAGATTCGCGAGTACGTTCTTCGCGATGATACATTGGACAACAAGGCCGTCAAAAGTTTCCTCAAAGGTTTCGAGGAGCAGTTCCTTGCCGAGGAAGGCACTCCTAAGTATATGAAAGTTAATGGTTATCGCTGTGGTACCACCCTTGCTAAAGAGGTAGAAGAGGGCTTCCTTTTCGGCGACTCTACCATCATTGCCAAGAAAGCTCTTCTCACTGATGCTTTCGAGGCTGGCCTTCTCAACACAGACTTCCCTATGGACGGCGAGGAGTGCATGAACTATGTACGCAACATCATGGGCATGTCAATGTACACTGGCGAACCTTGCAATCCTACAGCTGACCAGACTGACACTCTCAACATGTGCATCGGCTATCTCAACGCTCGTCAGGCACGTATGTACGTTATGGGCAAAGACACCACAAAGCAGGACCTCGACAATTTCCTCAAGGGTTTCCGCAAGGGTATCAAGGTTAGAGACCCTAAGTCAAAAGAGATTGACGGTATGGACATCGCTGCACGTATTGCTCAGCAGTTTGCACAGGCTCCATTCTTCTTCGACGACGAGGCTCTCACACTCAACCGTGAGGCCATGGGTCGCGGCGTTTATGATGGTATCAGCAAAAATGGCAAGGCACTTATGACTGCCGAAGAAGCTCAGAAGTTCATCGAGACTGCAATGCAGGCTGCTCAGGATAAGAAATTCGGCCCAGTAAAGGCCGAAGGCGAGAAGTTCCTTGCAGACAATGCAGAGCGCGAAGGTGTAGTGGTAACCGAATCAGGTCTTCAGTATGAGGTCATCACTGAGGGCAAGGGTCCAAAACCTACAGCTACGCAGACAGTGAAGGTTCACTACACCGGCACACTCATCAATGGCACAGTATTCGACAGCTCTGTTGAGCGTGGCGAACCTGTAGAATTCATGCTGAACCGTGTAATTCCAGGATGGACAGAGGGCGTTCAGCTCATGTCAAAGGGTGCAAAGTATAAATTCTATATCCCATACAACCTTGGTTACGGCGAGCGTGGCGCAGGCGAGGACATCCCTCCATATTCAACACTCATCTTCGAGGTTGAGTTGCTTGATTTCCACGATACTCCAGCTGCTCCTGCAAAGTAATCGATAAATATCCATTTTGTATGTACGAAGTACATGATATAACCCACAAGTTGGCAATTGAGGCAGCCCATCGCATGATGACGGCTGCCTTGACTGCCCCTAAGGGCAAGGGCGTTGACGATGTCGTATGCGCTCTTGCTGATGACGATGAGTTGGAACAGCTCGCCGCTGAGATGGTTCGTCTTGCCAACGGCAATCCCAATGCCTCTTTTGTCCGTGATGCAGGCAACATACGTGCTTCAGAGTGTGTGGTGCTTGTAGGTTGCCGCCGTCGTCCTCTTGGTCTCAACTGCGGTCATTGCGGCTTTCCCACCTGCGGCGAGAAGCCAAAGGCAACTCCATGCGCATTCAATACTGTTGACCTCGGCATTGCCGTAGGTTCTGCATGTGCAGCCGCAGCCGACTCTCGCATAGACACCCGCGTGATGTTCACTGCAGGACTTGCAGCCGCATCTCTCGGATGGCTTGACGGCGCAAACCCGATATTTGCCCTTCCAATCTCCATAACCGCCAAGAGCCCATTCTTCGACCGCAAATAACACGAAGTGTTATTTGCTAATTGTCAATTATCAATTCTCAATTCTCAATTAACATGAAAACGCATGTAATATTATTGTTGCTTTGTGCGGCAACGACTGCTTTTGCAGACAATACCCTCCGCCTCACATCGCATGTTGACTCTCTCAACTACGCCTTTGGTGTTGGCAACGGCGCATATATACGTCGTCAGGTGATAGGTGCAGACACGGCCAATCCTGCCGTAGTCGAGCGTTTCTGCGAAGGCTTTCTTGCCGTCAAGGGTGTTAGCCAGGATTCTGTGAAATCGCTTATCGCCAAGGCAGGCGAACAGCCCGAGCACCCATGGATTGACGGTGTGAACATTGCAGCACAGCTCTCGCAGAATGTCGTTGCACAGCCTTATTTCATCAGCGGCACAGACCTCAAGGTCAATCTCGACATAATGTCCGAGGGCATTCTGCAGGCCGTACGTGGCGAGCGTACCCTCATCGCACCTGCTGATGCCGAAAAGTTCTTTCAGCAGTCGCTGCTCAAGGCGCAGGCTGAGGTGAATGCCCCTCTCATCGAGGCTGGCCGTGCTTTCCTTCGCGAGAACGCAAAACGTCCAGGCGTCAAGACAACAGCCTCTGGCCTGCAGTACGAGGTCCTTCACGAAGGCACTGGCGCACAGCCTACTGCCAACGATACGGTCAAGGTTCATTATGCTGGCACGTTGATTGACGGCAAGGAGTTTGACAATTCCTACAAACGTGGCGAGCCGATAGAGTTCCCGCTAAACCGTGTTATCAAAGGATGGACCGAAGGCCTGCAGCTGATGCGCGAGGGAGGCAAGTATAAACTCTTTATTCCTTACGAGCTTGGTTATGGCGAGCGTGGTGCAGGCAACAACATCCCTCCATACGCCACACTCATCTTCGAGATAGAACTCATCAAGGTTTCGGCAAGCAAATGAAACGCTTCATACCGTATATCTTACTGATATTAGCTATGTTCTCTTGCAAGAAAAAGCAGGAGAGCATAGCCATTTCCGGTTCCTTCGCTCTCGAAGGCACAAGCTATTCGCTCACGTCGCTGCGCATTGACCATGTCGGGTATGCTGCCACATGGCCTACACCGGGCGATACTTCAGCAATCGAGCCATACGACTCTGCGAGGTTTATTCTATGTGCCCATTTTTCGGGCTATCAGGGCAACGTCGTTCTCTATTTAGTGGCACCGGACAACGATTTCCTTGTCGGCACAACCTACGACTGCCTTTATGGAGACTCGCTCTCCTGCATCACCCTCACCACGAATGGTGACACCACACAGCGCAGCGTTCTCTCTGCAACACTGAACGTTGACAGCATCGACGACCACGAAGCATCAGGCAAGAACTGGCTCAGCTATCACTTCTCGCTGATGGTCGAGGGTTCATCGTCGCCTGTTCAGGTCAGCGGCCAGTTTGTTGGCCCTCGCACGGTAAACTACACTGTCGATCAGCCTTCATACGGAGTCATCTCTTTCGACACTATCACGGCAGGACTCGCCCGTCCGTCGCTCTACCGGTGGAATCATCTCTTTTGCGACGACAGCAACTATTTTGAGCTGAAATTCTATTCCAACGAGGCACGCTTTTCGGATAACGGCAACATCTCGCATGGCGTACAGTTTGTGATAGGCATTCACTCCTTTCAGCAGAATTTCCCTGCCGCCGGCGATTATCCTGTCTCGATGGAGGCAGAGGAGGCGACTGCCTTTTTTGGCCACAAAGACGGTTCTGTCAACTGGGGCACATATTGGCAGGTCTTCTACAACAACTCCGTCATAGGCAAAGCCAACATACTCTCCGACACTCTCCATATCCACAGCTGCACAACAGACTCTATTTCACTCAGTTTCTCCTTCAACGACCAGTTAGGCAATATTGTTGCCGGCAACTATTCCGGTAGGTATTATTGAGGACTACGACCTCCGATTTCTGACAAAATATATTGTACTCAAGTTTCGCAAGTCACAATAAGCTCTGTAAGAGCGACATAATATAGCACAGGGCGTGAGCCCTGTGTAAAAATGGTAAATACGTTAATAGAGTGCCGTAGGTACGACACATTTAGATGGTACGTACGGTGAAAATA
>JAZRYS010000184.1:0-1631 GCA_045600865.1 Candidatus Aphodosoma sp. | reverse complement strand
TAAAATGCCATTTAATAAAAATCACTCTTTTTGTAAAATGGCATTTTATACTTTATCCTTGTCTCAGGCAAGCAACTTGCTCAAAAAGGTTGACGACGTTAACCTTTTTAAGGTGTTTTTTGCAAAGAAACACCTTAAAAGGTGGTACCCTTACCACCTTTTAAGGTGTATTTCTTTGAAAATACATAGAAAAGTAGTATCTTTGCCGCCGAGAATGGTGGTAACCTTACCACCTTTTAGTCAAACATCAGATTAATATGGCAAGAACTACAATACAACAGGCATTGTCGGCATGGGAGGCCTTACAACCGCTCAGCCAGAAGCAACGTGACCGCTTGAGCAGAAAGTTTACGGTAGAATTCAACTACAATAGCAATCACATTGAGGGAAACACTTTGACTTATGGCCAAACCGAAATACTTCTGCTTTTTGGCAAGGTTTCTGGAACCGCAGATATGAGGGATTTCGAGGAAATGAAAGCCAGCAATGTAGGTCTGAAAATGATGACAGAAGAGGCGAATCTGAAGGATATGCCACTCACGCAGAACTTTATTCGCACACGGCATAAGACTCTTTTGCGAGAGGATTATACTGTTTATCGGAATCTGCCTGGAGGTATGCAGACAAGCTACGTGATACATGCCGGTCAGTACAAGACACGGCCGAACTCCGTGATTACTCGTTATGGAGATCGCTTCGAATATGCATCACCTGAAGAAACACCGGCATTGATGTCAGATCTGGTAAATTGGTATAATGAAGAGGAGCAAAAGGGAAATCTTACACCGTTTGAACTAGCCACATTATTTCATTATCGTTATATCCGAATCCACCCATTTGAGGATGGTAATGGCCGCATTGCTCGTCTGATGGTTAATTATATCCTTGCTCGTCACGGCTATCCGATGATTGTTGTGAGGAGCCGAAATAAAAATGAATATCTTGAGGCGCTGCATATGGCTGATCTGGAAGTCGGAACCGCACCTTCTGATGGATCGCATGCGACCCTACAGGAAATAGAATCTTTTGCTAAATACTTCATTCAGTTGATAGCCGATGAAATAATGACAGATGTAAGATTCATTAGCGAACCTGAAGACAATGTATGGTGGTACGACGGAGAACGAGTACAGTTCCGCACAGAAAATTACAACAAGATACTCAGAGAACTGCGCGTTAATCCAACTGCCTCATATTCGGAACTGCAGGAAATTACAGGTATCAACCGCTCGGCATTGCAAAAACTCATCCAGCAATGCAACGATAAGAAATACATTATTCCTAATCCGGATGGAGCAGGCTGGCATGTAGTTATTACTCCATCGGTCTAAATATAGGTATTATGAAACACGGCAAAATCCTTGTAGTAGATGACAATCAAGGCATACGAAGTGCCTTGAAGTTGTTATTGACGCCTCAGTTTGCTGAGGTGCAGCTCATCGCATCGCCTAAGACGCTGGTCAGCACTATGGAGAGTTTCATGCCCGATGTGGTGTTGCTTGATATGAACTTCTATACGGACATCAACACGGGCAATGAAGGATTGTACTGGACGAGCGAGCTCCGGAAGATGTATCCCGATGTGCAGATTGTACTGTTCACTGCTTACGCAGACATTGCATTGGCCGTAG
>JAZRYS010000183.1:0-1125 GCA_045600865.1 Candidatus Aphodosoma sp. | reverse complement strand
GGAACAGAAGCGTTCCACTCCTACCTTCATTGATCGCTTTGAGCAATACCTCAACGAGCACAAGATGGCAGAGAACTCATACAACATCTATAAGCCTACCCTCAAAAAGTTGAAGAGGTATGAGGCTTACAAGAGGGAGATAGATGGAATTAAAGATTTTCACCTCTATGTTGAAACTATCACTTCAGATGATTACCACGACTTCGAAGAATACATACAGAGCGAACATGAACTGTTCAAAGAGTATGCAGACTTCTATTCCCAGTTCGGATTGAAAGGTGTCAGTGTTCCCAAGCCAATGGCAATAGTCAGCATAACCTTTATGATTCGCCATCTGCGAACCATTCACCACTGGTGCATAAAGCAAGGTTATACCACAAACAAGTCCTGCGACCAGGTTTCCAATCCAGACCCAATGCTCGGTACACCTATATATATTACGTTGGAAGAACGAGACAAGATCTACAATGCAGACCTTAGCAAGCATTGCATGTCAATACAGATGGCACGTGACTTCTTCATATTTCAGTCGCTGATAGGATGCAGAGTCGGTGACCTCCGCAAGCTAACATACGACAACATCCATGACGGAGTGCTGACCTACATTCCCCATAAGACAATGGGCAGACAGGGAAACTCTGTAGATGTTCCTCTCAACTCCAAGGCAAAAGAGATTCTTGCAAGGAACTATTCTGACGGACACCTTCTTTTCCCTCATCATGCAGTAACCACCAATACCGCTACTTTGAACAAGGAGATTAAGAGACTATTCACCATCTGTGGTATAACAAGAGTGGTGACCGTGCGAAACCCTATCACAGGAGCAGACGAGCAGAAACCTATAAACGAGATTGCATCGAGCCACATGGCAAGACGAACCTTCATCGGTAACCTCTACAAGAAGGTCAAAGACCCCGAACTCATCTGTTCCATGACAGGACACACAAAGGGCAGTCGCTCGTTTACAAGATACAGAGAGATAGACGAAGACATCAAGATAGAATTGGTAAACCTCATCAACTAAACCACTGATATGAAAGTAACAGCATTTATCAGACAGACAACGGTTAAGGGCACTCCCAATGAGACCGTACATATATACTTCCGTGTGCGTGATGGCAAGAC
>JAZRYS010000182.1:0-3816 GCA_045600865.1 Candidatus Aphodosoma sp. | reverse complement strand
AACGACACTTTGTTGACTGCATTCTTTGAAATAGACAAGCATACGATTTCGTGGTCTGGCGCAAATGGCACAGTCTCAGGCTGTGGTTCGTATGATTACGGTTCGACAGTCACACTGACTGCAACAGCAGATGAACATTATTATCATTTCGTGAAATGGTCTGACGGCAATATCGACAACCCAAGGACAATCACGGTCAGTGGTGATGATACATTTACTGCCATTTTCGAAATTGACAGACATACTGTCTCAAGCAATCATGATTTCGTGTCTGGCACTGGTGAGTATGATTACGGTACTACTGTCACCCTGAATGCTCATTCCAATGAGTTTGGAACGTTCATAAGGTGGGAAGATGGCGTATTGGACTCTACCCGTGTTTTTGTGCTTGACCGCGACACAATAATGAATGCCGAATATGATCTGAATAGTTTCGTGATTACGGCTACATGCCAGCACGGAACAGTGACAGGCAGCGGAACATACGTCTATCCTGACGTTATAGTGACCCTGATTGCCACACCGGACGAGGGTTACCGCTTTGTAAAGTGGAGTGACGACAATGAATATAACCCACGTATCTTTGTGGCAAGGAATGACCTGACGGTTGAGGCCATCTGTGAGGAGGCTCCTGTCATAGATGATGTCGAGAATGTACAGGAAGACACCCCTGCATTCTTCATTGTCGGCAACATTATATACAATCCTGACAACGAGCCGCTGAGAGTCTATTCCACCGAAGGCAGACTCATCAAGAGTGGCAACTCTGACATCAATATGGAAAGTTACCCTAAGGGAATGTACATCGTGATGGACGAAAGAGGTAACCGTATGAAATTTGTGATAAGTCAATAAAAATTGCAGAAAAAATTTTGTTGAACCACAATTATATCGTACCTTTGCAAAATATTTGTTTAAAGAAATGTCATTTACTGAAGAACAGAAACTCGATGCGTGGAACAAGGCTCGTATCATTGAAGGAACAGATGCCAATCTGTTTCGACAAGATGCCTGTGGGGCATGGATTAGATGGGATATGTATGCCAACCGTAACAATGATTACGGATGGGAGATAGACCATATCTTTCCTGAATCCAGAGGTGGAACCAACATATCGGAAAACCTTCGTGCATTACAATGGGAGAACAATCTGACAAAAGGAGATGATTACCCATGCTATATGGCAGCTGTGACGTCTCAAGGCATTGAAAATGTGCCTTCAAATCGTTTTCTGATGGTTAATGACGAAAAAAGAAAACAGTTAAAACAGTACTATCCAGATGCTTGAAAAAATCACGATACATAAACTATTTGGTCGCTATGACTATGATATTGATTTAGCAATAGGTTCCTCATGCGAAGGACTGTTGTTTGTCACTGGTCCTAACGGAATGGGCAAGACTACAATATTCAAAATGATAAATTCATTGTACAAGGCCTATTTTGAATATTTCCTATCTGTTCCATACTTGCGTGTGACTTTCAGTTTTGGTGGTGGATATGCAATAGAATTTCGTCAGCGTGTAGAAAATGGAGAAACTGACGAAAAGAGTGATGTGCTGGCTGAGCAAAGAGTATCTGTCTCTTGCAGCTTTGTGCGTTCTGATGGTCAGAAATACGAATATTGCTGGATGTCGTCGGAAGACATTGCTGAGCAGAAAAAAAATGGCGCAATGTCAGCACTGTTGCAATTCCTGCTTTCAGATGCTTGTTTTTATATTTCTGACGACAGACTGAATCCAAATGGAAAAGCCATATTTGATGATTCTACTGTGGAGCCGTCAGTACTCGGTAAACTATTGAGTACGATTCTGCAATCAATCACGGATAATTTCTTAGTTGCAGACGTTGTCAGTACTGAAGAAAATATAGAGTCAAGAACAACTGCAGTAAGAAAGTCGGTCTCTTTACTCAAGCGTTTCGGATTGTACCTGACAGAATGGGAACAAAAATTGAACACATTGAAAGGTGAAGAGTTGTCGATGATGGTATGCCGATGCGAGAATGCCTTGCAATCATGTGAAAAAGAAACTTCTTTGGTTGAAGAATTCCTGAAAATGATGGAAAAGGCATCTTTTGTTGACAAAGAGCTTGTGTTGAGTCCAAAGTATGGCTATCGTTTTCGGATGACAGATACCCAAATGTTTATTGAATTCGACAAGTTGTCATCAGGTGAACGGCAGTATTTCTGCCTGATGTATAACCTTTTCTTCATGGTGCATGAAAATTTGTTGGTTTTGATTGACGAGCCAGAGATTTCGTTTCATCTGATGTGGCAGATGTCATTCTGCAGGCAAATGAAAGCGTTGGTCAAATTGAAAAACCTGTATATGTTGATTGCTACACATTCTACAGAAATGTTTGATGGCGATTTTGCGTTAACCACCGACTTGTATAAGCAGCAGAAGAAATAATGGAAAGGAATATAGAGAACCTGATAAAAAGAAATGCTGACAGAATCAAATATTCTCGCATTAAAGCAGCTATGCAATCGAAGGTGGGAGAAAGTTTGATGTGGGTGCTTGTTGAAGGAGTGAATGATGAAATGTTCTACGAGAGGATGTTTGATAGTGGTGATGTTATGATAAGGACCGCATCAAACGAACAAGGTGATGAAAGTGGGAAAACAATTGTATGTGATGTTGTTTCGAAGTTGCATGAAGGAGATGGCAATGGAAATGTAATAGGCATAGTCGATAGGGATTACGATGAATACTGTTTATCTCCCAGACAATTAAGTGAGAATGTTTTCAAAACGGACTATAGGGATTTGGAAATGACCCTTTTTGCAGACAATGAAGTGACAGACAAATTTAAAGAGGCTTGTTGTTTGACGGATGAGACTTTTTGTTGTTGTGTTCAGATTTGCCGACAGATGGGGTATATCAGAATAACAGCAGTTGTCAATGGCATTGTCCTTGGATTGAAAAAAATAGGAAATACGTGTGTATGGAATAGACATTGCCAGAAGATGGAGGAGAACTGGAAACAAAATCTGTTGGAGAAAATTAATTGTCAATGTATAAGGAAAGGATTGTCAACGATTACTCTTGATGATATTGAATGCACAGAGAGAAAATATAACCTTGATAAAAAGCATTATAGCATGATATGCCGCGGACATGATATGCTGTCATTGCTGTCGTTTGTGATAGGAAAAACACATTGCTGGGATGAGAAAAAGATTTTTATATGGTTGTGCGAACACATTGCGATTGAGAACATCAGACGAATGAAGCTGTATGCTGATATAAATCAATGGCAAAATGACAATCAGGTTTTTATTTTGAAATGAGTCCGATTTATGGACGCTTATCCTAAGGGAATATACATCGCAATGGACGAAAGAGGCAACAGCCTTAAAATGATAATACACTGATTTTGTATGAAAACAAAAGTTCTTATTGTCGCATTGATGTCAATTATTGCCTGTGGCAATGTGTCGGCGTATGATTTTGTTGTAAACGGGATTTATTACAATATTCTGAGTGGTAATACCAGTGTGGAGGTTACGTATAGAAACTCCACCTCTACTTCCTATTCTGGAAATGTCACTATTCCGTCGTCAGTTTCGTATTCAGGAAAAACATATAGTGTCACGAGTATTGGCATGAATGCTTTCGAGGACTGTACAGGCTTGACTAGCGTGACGATACCTAACAGTGTCACGAGTATTGGCATGAATGCTTTCTATAACTGTACGGGCTTGACGAGCGTGACGATACCTAACAGTGTCACGAGTATTGGCGGTGGTGTTTTCTATGGCTGTACAGGCTTGACGAGCGTGACGATACCTAACAGTGTCACGAGTATTGG